>NZ_JBHWZH010000249.1:0-4434 GCF_042728285.1 Streptomyces sp. NPDC060194
GTGTCAACCACTGTTGACACCGGCCGGGCGTCAACGTACGTTGACATGCATGACCGAAGCGACGGATCTCGCCGCGCAGGCGGGCGGTCGCGACCCGCGGATCGGGTTGCGCGCCGTGGCCGCACTGCGCCGGCTGTTGGAGCAACTGGAAGCCGTCCAGGTCGGGAGCGCCCGTGAACAGGGCTGGTCCTGGCAGGAGATCGCCGGCGAACTGGGCGTCAGCCGGCAGGCCGTGCACAAGAAGTACGGGAGGCGATGAACGGTGTTCGAACGGTTCACGGAGGCGGCCCGCCAGGTGGTGAAGGACGCGGTGGCGCTCGCCGAACGGCAGCGCGCGGCGGCCGTCACGAACGAGCACCTGCTGCTCTCGCTGCTCGAACGCCGCGGCACGAAGGGCGCGTTCGCGCTCACCGCGCTGGGCGCGCACGACCGGCGGGACGCGCTGGAGCAGGCCCTCGCCGACGCCCGGCGCCGCGGCGGGGTCTCCCGCGCGGACGCCGACGCGCTGGCCGGGCTCGGCATCGACGTCGGCGAGATCGTCAGCCGCGTCGAACAGGTCCACGGCGTCGGCGCGTTGGGCGGCGACACCCGCGACCGCCGCTGGTGGTCGGGCAGGCGCCCGGCGTTCTCCCGCGAGGCCAAGGACACCCTGGAGCGTTCGCTCCGGGTCGCCCTCGGCCGCCGCGAAAGGTCGATCGGCGACGAGCACATCCTCCTCGCCCTCACCACCCGCCCCGGCGTCGTCGCCGAGGTGCTCACCGAGCACGGGGTGGCGTACGACGACGTCACCCGCGTCCTCGGCGCGGACCAGGCGCAGGCGGGCTGAACGAACGGGCGTCGTCTGTACCCGGGTTGAAGGCCGAACGCCCCACTGCCCGCAAGGATGCGCGGGCAGTGGGGCGTTGGCGTGTGCCGCTCGGGGGCGTCAGACGCGCGGGGCGCGCAGGGCGGCCACGATGTGCGCTGCCGCCGCGGACAAGTGGCGTCGCGCCTCGTCCAGTTGTGCGGGCGAGACACCGGAGTCGCGGGCCGCGTCGCGGATGTCGTCGCGGAAGCGGTCCAGGAGGCGCTCCAGGTCGCGGGCCGGGTCGCCGGAGGGCGGGAGGTCGGTGCTCCAGGCGGGGTCCGCGGCGGGCTCGGCGGGCGTCGGTACGGCGTCGGCCGGCGCGGTCGCGGGCGGGTCCGCGGGGGCGGTGTCCGTGCGGCGGAGGTCGACGTCGACGTCGTCGCCCGCGCGCGGGCCCGCGCCCCAGCCCTTGGGGGCGCCGCCGAGGCCGCCCAGGCCGCCGAGCTCGCGGGTGAGCGCGCTCAGCCCCTCCTGGACGCCCTTCGGCCAGTCGCCCCGGGCGAAGTGGTCCTGCACCTGGTCCTGCACCCGGCGGGCCGCGTCCTGGAGCCGCTCCTGCGCCTCCTGGGCCTGCCGCCGGGCGTGCTGGGCGTCCTCGCGGGCGCGGCGGGACTCGTCCTTGGCGCGCCGGGTCTGCTCCTTCCACTCCTGCCTGGCCCGGCGGAACTCCTCCTTCCAGTCCGCGCCGCCGGTCGGGGCGGAGGAGGCGGCCGTCCTGGCCTGCCCGGCCGCCGCCCGCACCTCGCGGCGCAGGTCGCCGGCCGCGCCCCGGACGTCGTCGCGGATCTCGGCCGCGAGCTCGGCGACGGAGTCGCGGATCTCCAGCTCCAGGTCGGCCAACTCGCCGCTGCGGGAGTCCAGTTCGGTGCGGCCGGCGTCGGTGATCGAGTACACCTTGCGGCCGCCCTCGGTGGCGTGGGTGACCAGGCCCTCGGCCTCCAGCTTGGACAGGCGCGGGTAGACCGTGCCGGCGGAGGGGGCGTAGAGGCCCTGGAAGCGCTCCTCCAGGAGCCGGATCACCTCGTAGCCGTGGCGCGGGGCCTCGTCGAGGAGCTTGAGGAGGTACAGGCGGAGTCGGCCGTGGGCGAAGACGGGAGGCATGGCTCAGAACTCCTTCTCGGTGGAGACACGGGGGGAGGGGGCGTCGGCAGGGTCCGCGGGGGGCCTGCGCAGGAGGGCGATGGAGCCGGAGAGGGTGGTGGCCTTCAGCCGGCCCGTGCCCGCACCGAGCGTCCCGGTGATCTTCTTCGCGCCCCACTGGCCGCCCACCTTCAGGTCCTCGAAGGCGTTGGAGACGGCCCCGCTCGCGGTGTTCGCCTCCACCCGGGCGTCCGCGGGGTGCGGCAGCCGGATGGCGATCTCGCCGGAGACGCTGTTCAGGCCGAGGTCGGTGGGGCCGCCCGCCGGGTCGATGTCGATGACCGTGTTCCCGCTGACCGTGTCCGCCGACACCGTGCCGCCCGCGCCCTCGACGACCGTCAGGTCGCCGGAGACCGACCGGAACCGCAGCTCGCCGCTGACGGCCTGCGCCTCCAGGCTCCCCGACACCGTCTCCGCGCGGACCGGGCCCGCGAGGCCCACCAGCGTCGTGTCCCCGCTCACCCCGCGCACGTCCGCCGGTCCGCGTACGCCCGACACGAACGCCGTCGCGCTCACCACGCCGACCTCCACCCGGGTGCCGGCCGGCACGGTCAGCGAGACCACGGCCCTGCGGGGCCGGCCGCGGCTGTCGAGCCACTTCAGGAAGTTCTGCCACGGCAGGTCCTCGTACGCGACCGTCAGCGTCCCGCCCTCCTGGGTGACGATCAGCGGCGGGCCGTCGATCTCGCCGACGTCGAGCCGGGCGGCGCCCTCCTCGGTGCCCACGACGTTGACGGCGCCCTCGACCAGGCGGACGTTCAGCCGCGTCACCGGGTCGTCGAACGTGAGCTTCTGCGGCTCGGAGACGGTCCACTGGGGCATGGCGCCGGCCCTTCTCTCGGACGGATGGGTCGATGACGCGAGCGTTCGCAACATATCGCGTCTGATAAGAACACGATATATCGCGGATGGGGGAAGTCAAGCGTGGGAATGGGGTCGAGGGGCAGGTGTCCGTGCCGCGCCGCATGGGCCGAACGGGGGGCGGCGGGGGCCCGATGCGCAGGCGGAATCGTCCGGACGCGCCTAGCGTGAGGGCATGTCAGACGCCACCGCGCTCGCCACCGGCGCGATCCTGCTCTGCCGCGCCGACGCGGACGCGGTGCGGCCCGCCGCGCATCTCCTGCGCGAGCGGCAGCTGCTGATGCCGGCGGGGGAGGGGTGGACCGCACTGGTCCCGGCGTCCACGCCGTGGGCCGCCGGCAGCGGGCCCGTCGACCGCGTCATGGGCGGGTGGGCCGCGGCGCTCGCCGTCGGCGCGCCGTGGCCCGTCGTCGCGCTCTGGTGGGACGGCGACCGCGCTGGCTGCACGCTCGCCTCCGGGTTCCGGCGGCCCGTCTCCTACGTCTGGCTCGCCGACGGCACGCCCGTGGGGGAGGACGAGGCCATGCTGACATTCGCCGCCCGGCTGTCGCTCGATCCCGTCCACGACGTGGGGCTCCTCGAAGACCTCACCCGGACCGATCCCGCCGCCGACGCGCGGGTCCGGCTCACCGGGCTGCTCGCCGTCCTCGCCCGGACGGGGCTCGACCTGCCCGCAGGACTCCACCCCGGCGACTCCGCGGACCGGCTCCGCGCGGTCGCCCGGGTCGCGCACGACGCGGCCGTCGTCGAGTGGGCGGGGTGGCGCGACGCGGTCCGGCACGAGCTGTCCGTCGTCGAGCACGGGCCGCTCGGGCCCTGGCTCCGCGGGCCCCGCGCGCGGCTCCTCGGCGCGGTGCAGTTGGCCGCCGGCGTGCCCCTCATCGCCTACGGCGCGCGGTCCCGCAGCGCGGGATGGGCCACCACGGGCACCCTGCTCCTCGCCCACGGGGCGCTCGGGTTGGCCTACGACCGGGTGCGGGCGGGGGAGCGATCGGCCGGCGGGCGGGGGGCTTAGCCCCGGCCGGCGGGCGGGGCCCAAAAAATCAGCCCGGCCGGCGGGCGGGGGCCGAAAGAAATCAGCCCGGCCGGCGAGCGGGAGCCGAAAGAAATCAGCCTGGCCGGCGCTTGAGGCCGCCGGGCGCAGCCCGGTACCCGCGGCGGAGCCGCGAATCGCCCCTGCGGGGCGGGGGGTCGACGATGGCGCGGGGTGCGGTCGCCTGCGCTGGGCACGTGGGGCTGTGCCCACCCGTGCCGCCCTGCGGCACGATTGCCCACAGCCAGGCAGGCGTGCGGGGAGGCGGAGCCGCACCCCGGCGCGGGCGCGGTTGCGGCGGAGCGGGAACGGTGCCGCGCGTGGGCGGGACTACTCGTCGTCCTCGTCGTCGTCGAGGCGGGCGAGCCAGGTGGCGAGGCGTTCGACGGGGACCTCGAAGTCGGGGTTGAGGTCGACGAAGGCGCGGAGCTGCTCGGCGAGCCACTCGAAGGTGACCTCCTCCTCGCCGCGCCGCTTCTCCAGCTCTTCGATGCCACGGTCCGTGAAGTACATGGCACCAGGATAGGCCGGAGGGCCGGCACCCCTCACGGGG
>NZ_JBHWZH010000250.1:0-4290 GCF_042728285.1 Streptomyces sp. NPDC060194
GCCGTCACCAGGGTGACGGCCGCCCGCGCTCACGCCTCGCGCCGCACTCCGCGTGCCAGCTCCCCGGCCAGCTCCCGTACGGCGGCCAGGCCGCTCGCGTCGTCGGGCGCGTCGAGCATCGCCTTCACGAACGCCGAGCCGACGATCACGCCGTCGGCGAACCCGGCCACCTCGGCGGCCTGCTTCGCGTCCGAGACGCCGAGGCCGACGCAGACCGGCAGCTCGGTGGTGGCCCGGGTGCGCCGCACCAGGTCGGCCGCCTGGGCGCCGACCGACGCCCGGGTGCCGGTGACGCCCATCAGGGAGGCGGCGTAGACGAAGCCGGAACCGGCCGCGGTGATGGTCGCAAGCCGCTCGTCCTTGCTGCTGGGCGCGACGACGAAGACGGTCGCGAGCCCGTGCTTCTCCGCGTGCTCGCGCCACAGCGCGGACTCCTGCACCGGCAGGTCGGGCAGGATGCAGCCCGCGCCGCCCGCCTCGGCCAGCTCGGCGGTGAACCGCTCGACGCCGTAGCGGTCGATCGGGTTCCAGTACGTCATGACCAGGATCGGCTTGCCGGTCGCCTCGTGCGCCTCGCGCACGGTCCGCATCACGTCGGCGATCCGGACGCCGCCCTTCAGGGCGATGTCGTCGGCGGTCTGGATGACCGGGCCGTCCAGCACCGGGTCGCTGTGCGGCAGGCCGACCTCGACGACGTCGGCACCGCCCTCGCAGACGGCCTTCACCGCGGCGATGCCGCCGTCGACGGTCGGGAACCCGGCCGGCAGGTAGGCGATCAGCGCGGCCCGGCCCTCGGCCTTCGCCGCGGCCAGCGTGTTGCTCAACAGCTGCGTGTTCCCGCTCACTTGACGTCCCTCTCGACCTCGGCGACGGCCACGTCCGCGGCGGCGTCCACGTCTGCGGTGTTGTCGTACAGCCCGAAGTACCGGGCCGCGGTGTCCATGTCCTTGTCGCCCCGGCCGGACAGGTTGACCACGATCAGCCCGTCCGGGCCCAGCTCGCGGCCGAGGTCGAGCGCGCCGGCGAGGGCGTGCGCGGACTCGATGGCCGGGATGATGCCTTCGGTGCGCGAGAGCAGCCGCAGGGCCTCCATGGCCGCGGCGTCGGTGACCGCGCGGTACTCGCCGCGCCCGATGTCCTTGAGGTGGGCGTGCTCCGGGCCGACGCCCGGGTAGTCCAGGCCCGCCGAGATCGAGTAGGGCTCGGTGATCTGGCCCTCGTCGTCCTGGAGGACGTAGGACCGGGAGCCGTGCAGGATGCCGGCCTCGCCGACGGTCAGGGTCGCGGCGTGCTCGCCGGTCTCCACGCCGTGCCCGGCGGGCTCGCAGCCGACCAGCCGGACGGAGGCGTCGGGGATGAACGCGTGGAACAGGCCGATCGCGTTGGAGCCGCCGCCGACGCAGGCGACGGCCGCGTCGGGCAGCCGCCCGGCGCGCTCCAGGAGCTGGCGGCGGGCCTCGACGCCGATCACCCGGTGGAAGTCGCGGACCATCGCGGGGAACGGGTGCGGTCCGGCGACGGTGCCGAAGAGGTAGTGGGTGCGGTCCACGTTGGCGACCCAGTCGCGGAACGCCTCGTTGATCGCGTCCTTGAGGGTGCGCGAGCCGGACTTCACGGCGACGACCTCGGCGCCGAGCATCCGCATCCGGGCGACGTTGAGCGCCTGGCGCTCGGTGTCGACCTCGCCCATGTAGATGGTGCACTCCAGGCCGAACAGCGCGCAGGCGGTCGCGGTGGCGACGCCGTGCTGGCCGGCGCCGGTCTCGGCGATGACCCGCGTCTTGCCCATCCGCTTGGTGAGGAGGGCCTGCCCGAGCACGTTGTTGATCTTGTGCGAGCCGGTGTGGTTGAGGTCCTCGCGCTTGAGGAACATCCGCACGCCGCCGGCGTGCTCGGCGAACCGGGGCACCTCGGTGAGCGCGCTGGGCCGGCCGGTGTAGTTGACCAGCAGGTCCTCCAGCTCCGCGGCGAAGGCGGGGTCGGACCTGGCCTTGTCGTACTCGACGGCGACCTCGTCCACCGCGGCGACCAGCGCCTCGGGGATGAACTTGCCGCCGAAGTCGCCGAAGTAGCCCTCGGCGGAGGGGGTCGGACCGCTGAGGTCCGGAACGAAGAAGTCGCTCGTCATCGCGACATGCTCCTTGTCGGGGCGTGCGCCCCAGAGATCGGGCACGGGAAGGGGGCTGGACGGCCGGGGAGCTGCGCTGCACCGCACGGGCGCGGGCCGCCGCGGCGGGGGCCGGGCGGTCGGGTGGACCGGTCGCGTCCGGCCCGCGGCGGCGGGCGGTGTGCGTGCGGAGCGGGCCGCGCCGTCGCGGGCCCCGGAGCCGCCGGTTCCGCGCGCGGACGCGCGGGGGCGGTGCGGGGACGGGCGGGTCCGCGGATCCGGCCACCGGCCCGAAGGGCTAGCGGCGGGCGGACGCGCCCTGACGGCTGCGCGCGGCGCGCAGCCTTCGCCATCGCATCCCGTTGACCTGACCGGGCTCGGAGCCGATCACGTACCGCACCCGCCGCCCGTGCACCCGGCGCGCCGGAGCCCGGCAGCCGCGGGGGCGGCAGCCGGGGGCGAGGACCTGCCCGGCAGATCTTGCCCGCGGTCGCGACGCCTGGCACGCCGATCTGCGGCGTTGTCGTCGGTCGACGACGCTCCGCGTCGCTTCCCTCCTCCGCCTTGCATCTCGACGCACCAGACCCCGCTCAGCCCGACGCCGGAGGCAAGGTCCGCCGAACGCGGGCCAGATCTGCCGGGCAGGTCCTCGGGCGGCGATGGGCATGGTCGGGTCCTCAGCCCCGTCCGTGGCGCAGGGCCGGGTGGGCGCCGGCGGCGACCAGGTCGGAGACGGCGACCCGCGGGTCCTTGCCGGTCACCAGCGACTCGCCGACCAGGACCGCGTCGGCGCCCGCGTTGGCGTACGCGATGAGGTCGTGGGGGCCGCGGATGCCGGACTCGGCGACCTTGACGATGTGGTCGGGGATCTCCGGGGCGACCCGCTCGAAGGTGGTGCGGTCGACCTTGAGGTCCTTGAGGTTGCGCGCGTTGACGCCGATGATCCTCGCGCCGGCGTCGACGGCCCGCTCGACCTCCTCCTCGTCGTGCACCTCGACCAGCGGCGTCAGGCCGATGGACTGGGCGCGCTCGATCAGCGAGACGAGGGCGTCCTGCTCGAGGGCGGCGACGATCAGGAGCGCGAGGTCGGCGCCGTAGGCGCGGGCCTCCCACAGCTGGTAGGAGGTGACGATGAAGTCCTTGCGGAGCAGCGGCGTGTCGACCTTGGCGCGGACGGCCTCGAGGTCGGCGAGCGAGCCGCCGAAGCGGCGCTGCTCGGTCAGGACGGAGATGACGGCGGCGCCGCCCGCCTCGTAGTCGGCGGCGAGTCCGGCCGGGTCGGCGATCGCGGCGAGCGCGCCCTTGGACGGGCTGGACCGCTTTACCTCGCAGATCACGGTGACGCGGTCGGTCTTGAGCGCCGCGACGCCGTCCTTGGCCTGGGGCGCCTTCGCGGCGCGCTCCTTGAGCTCGTCGAGGCTGACGCGCGCCTGCCGCTCGGCCAGGTCGGCGCGTACCCCGTCGATGATCTCGTCGAGCACAGTCACGCGACAGGCCCCTTCCTGGTAATCGAAACGTCACAGTGATGGTATCCGGACCGGGCCCGCGCGACCGCATCCGGTGGCGTCCGGTCCCACGGGCTGGACATCCCCGCCGGTGGGGGCGGTCGGTCAGGGGCGCAGGAACGCGCCGAAGGGCAGGTTCCGCACCACGCTGAAGGCGAGGAGCAGCGTGCCGAGCAGCCACCATTGGACGGGCCTCGGAGTGGGGCGGGGGAACGGGGCGGCCTGCGCGCCCCGGGCGCTGCGGACGGCCCAGAGCACCCACAGCGCCCCGAACGCCAGGTAGCCGAGCACGGCGACCGCGTTCGCGCCGAGCGCGGTGGCGAGGTCGGCGTGCGCGAAGGCGTGGGCGCTGCGCAGCCCGCCGCAGCCCGGGCAGAGCACCCCGGTGAGCGTGTACAGCGGGCAGGGCGGGTAGTGGCCCGGCTCGTTGGGGTCGACGGCGCCGACGTAGGCGAAGGCGGCCGTGACGGTCCCGAGGACGGCGACGGGGAGGAGGAGCCGGCGGGCCGCGGAGGTGGGCCGCGCGTCGGTGGCCGGGGGCGTCGGTGCGCTCATCCGTTCATTCTCCCCCGGCCCGCGGACGACGGGGCCCCGGGACGCGCGGAAGGGCGGCGGGACGCGCGGGAAGGGCGGCGGGACGCGCGGGAAGGGCGGCGGGACGCGCGGGAAGGGCGCGAC
>NZ_JBHWZH010000251.1:0-4255 GCF_042728285.1 Streptomyces sp. NPDC060194
GGCCTGCGCCTCCCCGTCCAGCGGCCGCGCGTACTCCCGGTCGATCCGGTCGCGGACGCGCCGCTGGAGCGCGAGGTCGCCCAGGTGGGGCGCCGGGCGCCGTCCTCGTAAGGGACGGGCGCCCGAGGGCCCTGTGTTCCCGGCCGCGCGATGTCCTCAGGCGGTCAGCGCCTGCTTGACCTGCGCCAGGCTCGGGTTCGTCATCACGCTCTCCGCGCCGGACTCGCCCACGATCAGCAGCGTCGGGACCGTCTGGTTCCCGCCGTTCGCCTTCTCGACGAACTCCGCGGACGCCGGGTCGTGCTCGATGTTGACCTCCTCGTACGCGATGCCCTCGCGGTCCATCTGGCTCTTGAGCCGACGGCAGTAGCCGCACCACGTGGTGCTGTACATCGTCACAGTGCCCGGCATGTCTCTTCGCGCTCCTTCGGTACGGCGGCGTGCGTGCTCGCAACCGGTCGAACGCACGGGGCGCTGTGACCATTCCCGCACGCCTCCCGCCGCACCCTGCACGCTTCGGCGCGCCACCTCGGCATTCGTACGACAATCGCGTCACCCCTGTGGACAACCGACCCGGCGGTCCCGGCGGACCTGGCAGCATGGCGGGGTGACATCAGCAACGCGCTCCACTCCCTTCCCGCAGGTCCCCGACTCGGCCGACGCGGTGCTCGACGGGCTCGACCCGGAGCAGCGCGCCG
Organism: Streptomyces sp. NPDC060194; assembly: GCF_042728285.1. Classification (NCBI taxonomy): domain Bacteria; kingdom Bacillati; phylum Actinomycetota; class Actinomycetes; order Kitasatosporales; family Streptomycetaceae; genus Streptomyces; species Streptomyces sp. NPDC060194. Next base: position 699 of record NZ_JBHWZH010000251.1, read on the forward strand.
TCGCCACGGCCCTGCACGGACCGGTGTGCGTGCTGGCTGGCGCGGGCACGGGCAAGACCCGCGCCATCACCCACCGGATCGCCTACGGCGTCCGCGCCGGCATCCTCCCGCCCGCCGGCGTCCTCGCCGTCACGTTCACGAACCGGGCCGCCGGCGAGATGCGCGGGCGGCTGCGCCAGCTCGGCGCCGGGGGCGTCCAGGCGCGGACGTTCCACTCCGCTGCGCTCCGGCAGCTGCAGTACTTCTGGCCGAAGGCCGTGGGCGGGTCCCTGCCCCGGCTCCTGGAGCGCAAGGCCCAGCTGGTGTCGGAGGCCGCGCACCGCAGCCGCGTCAAGCTCGACCGCAACGAGCTGCGGGACGTCACCGCCGAGATCGAGTGGTCCAAGGTCACCCAGACCGTCCCCGCCGACTACCCCGGCGCCGTCGCCAAGTCCCACCGCGAACCGCCCCGCGACCCCGCCGAGATCAGCCAGGTCTACGCGGCCTACGAGGAGCTCAAGCGCGACCGCGGCATGATCGACTTCGAGGACGTCCTGCTCCTCGACGTCGGCATCCTCCAGGACCGGCACGACATCGCCGACCAGGTCCGCCGCCAGTACCAGCACTTCGTGGTCGACGAGTACCAGGACGTCAGCCCGCTCCAGCAGCGGCTGCTCGACCTGTGGCTCGGCGACCGGGACTCCCTGTGCGTGGTCGGGGACGCGAGCCAGACCATCTACTCCTTCACCGGCGCCACCCCCGACCACCTGCTGAACTTCCGCACCCGCTTCCCGCAGGCCACCCTCGTCAAGCTGGTCCGCGACTACCGCTCCACCCCCCAGGTCGTGCACCTGGCCAACGGAGTCCTGGAACAGGCCCGCGGGCGGGCCGCCGAGCACCGCCTGGAACTGGTCTCCCAGCGCCCCGCGGGACCCGACCCCGCGTGGACGGAGTACGCCGACGAGCCCGCCGAGGCCGAGGGCACCGCCCGGCGCATCCGCGACCTCATCGCCTCGGGCGTCCCGGCCGGCGAGATCGCGGTCCTGTACCGCATCAACGCCCAGTCGGAGGTCTACGAGAACGCGCTCGCCGACGCGGGGGTGCCCTACCTGCTGCGGGGGGCCGAGCGCTTCTTCGAACGGCCGGAGGTCCGCGAGGCGATCAGCCTGCTGCGCGGCGCCGCCCGCGCGGGCGGCAACGACCGCCTGCTCGACGACGCCGTCGACCTGCCCTCCCAGGTCCGGGCCGTCCTCGGCACCAAGGGCTGGACGGCCAAGGCCCCGAGCGGCGGCTCGGGAGCCGTCCGCGACCGCTGGGAGTCCCTGGCGGCCCTCGTCCGCCTCGCCGAGGACATGGCCGAGGCCCGCTCCGGCACCGGCCTCGACGCGCTGGTCGCGGAGCTCGACGAGCGCGCCGCCGCCCAGCACGCCCCCGCCGTCGACGGGGTCACCCTCGCCTCCCTGCATGCCGCCAAGGGTCTGGAGTGGGACGCCGTGTTCGTCGTCGGCCTCACCGAGGGCATGCTCCCCATCACCTACGCCAGGACCGACGAGCAGATCGAGGAGGAGCGCCGACTGCTCTACGTCGGCGTCACCCGGGCCCGCGTCCATCTCGCACTGTCCTGGTCCCTGACCCGGTCCCCCGGGGGCCGGCCGAACCGCCGCCCCAGCACCTTCCTCGCCGGCCTGCGCCCCGGCTCGGCGGGCTCCGGCCGCTCCCGCGCGGGGAGCGCCGACGGCGGGGCCTCCGGTCAGGCCGTGACCGGCGGGCGCGGCGCCGCCGGACCCGCGCGGCGGGCCCGCCGCGGCCCCGTCCGCTGCCGGGTCTGCGGCCGCACCCTCACCGACGCCGGCGAGACGAAGCTGATGCGCTGCGAGGACTGCCCCTCGGACATGGACGAGGGCCTCTACGAGCGGCTGCGCGAGTGGCGCATGGTCCAGGCGCAGCGGACGGGACAACCCGCGTTCTGTGTGTTCACGGACAAAACGCTGATGGCCATCGCGGAAGCGGTTCCGGACGAGCCCGGAGCCCTGGCCCGGATCGCCGGCGTCGGAAACCGGAAGATGGACCGGTTCGGCGCCGACGTCCTCGCTATCTGTGCAGGTCAGGACCTGTCCGAGGGGGCGGAGCAAGCGGTTTCTGACGAGGCGTGAAAACTCGTCGCGAAAATAGTTTGCGCAGCCCCGGGCGCGCCCCATAGGTTCTTCAGCACGGGAACAGCGACTTCTCTGAAGCCCAGGACTCGTGCTGTACTGAACGACGAACTTCACACCGGACCGGCTCGCCCGGTCCCCTACGACGCCGAGAGGAGGCGATTGAAATGATCAGCATCACCATGACGGACACCAGCAAAATGACCGGTCTTTCGATCGCCCCTGCCTGCTCTCTCGGCCTCACCGCCGCCCCTGCGCTCCCCGCCACCGGTCTGTCCGGTGCCGTCGCCGTCCTTCCGGCGATCTCCGCGGTCCGTCCCGTGCGGGAGCGCAATGAGCGACCGACCAAGGCATCGGACGCAGCTGGAGCAGTGGCACAGGCCAAGGCCTATGCCTTTGCGGCGACCGGTGCCGGAGTCCAGCAGCAGACGACCGATCACGACCACACGATGTGGGCCTTCCGTGGGCTCGAACCCTGGAGCGATCCAGTCTGATCCTCGATCAGGCCGGCGCCTTCAGGGCCGCGGAATCCCACACAGGGACCGCGGCCCTTTTGTTTTGCCCGACCGGGCGGAACAGCGCGAGGAAGCCTCGGGACACAGCAGGAACCCGACAACGACCGCCTCCGGCCCACCGGCCGGAACGAAACGACGAGGAATCACCCACCGTGCAACTCGACACGCACGCCCCGTCCGTCCCGCCTCTCGAAACGACCTCGCCGCCCGGCCTCACGAAGGACACCGACTTGACCCCCCTCACCGCGCTCACCGCGCTCGACGACGCCATCGAGAACCTCGGCGTCCCCGTTCCGTGCCGCTCGTACGACCCCGAGGTCTTCTTCGCCGAGACCCCGGCCGACGTCGAGTACGCCAAGTCCCTCTGCCGTGCCTGCCCGCTGGTCGAGGCCTGCCTCGCCGGTGCGAAGGAGCGGCGCGAGCCGTGGGGCGTCTGGGGCGGGGAGCTCTTCGTCCAGGGTGTCGTCGTCGCCCGGAAGCGGCCCCGTGGTCGCCCGCGCAAGAACCCGGTCGCGGCATGAACCTCCACCGCGCCGGAACCATCGACCGCCCCCACACGCACGATCCGCAGAAGCAGGACCCGATGAGCACCACCACCAGCGAGCCCGCCGGCTCCGCGACCACAGACTTCCCGACCGCCGGGGCGTACGCCTCGCGTCAGAACAGGACCCTTGAGATGCAACTCATGCCAGAAGCCCTCGCCCGTGCCCATATGCACGAGCAGCTGCGGGAGGCCGAGCGGGAACGCCGGGCCATCCACCTGGTCTCCGCCCGCCGGATGCAGCGCCGCGCCGAGCGCGTGTCGCGCCGCGCCCGCCGCGCGCTGGCCATGGCCGTCATGCAGTAAGGGGCGGCCGCCTCGCAGCAGCACCACTTCCCTCCGCGGGGGCCGGTCCACCCAGGACCGGCC
>NZ_JBHWZH010000252.1:0-3981 GCF_042728285.1 Streptomyces sp. NPDC060194
CCCCCGTACGGATCATCCGTACGGGGGCCGCCTCTCGTCCGCGTGCCGCTACTTGTAGTACGCCATGGCTTCCTCGACGGTCACCACGGGGATGTCCCGCTCGTCGATCGCCTTCATCAGCGTCCTCAGCCCGGCCTGCGCGATCTCCGTGCTGGTCTTCGCCTCCGAGGCGACCACCTTGTGCAGGCAGAGGATCAGCCAGTCGCCGTTGTTCTTGCACCGGTCGAGCCGGCCGCCCGGCGCGATCAGCTTCGACAGCTGCGCGCCGCCCGCGTTGGGCCCGTCCGTGATCCCGGTCAGCGACTTCAGCCGGTACGGCATCGCCGGCGCGAACGACTCGATCGTCTCCGAGATGATCGAACGGGCCGTGGTGAAGTGCCGGGCGGCGATCAGGTCGACGGGTATGCCGTCGGTGGTCTTCTGGAACGAGCCGTGCGGGTAGGCGAAGTGCTCGCTGGTGAAGCCGTTGGACACCAGCCACTCCCGCAGGTGCCGGAAGTCGTCGTCCACCGCCTGCGCGGTCATCTTGGCGTACCCCGTGGTGTGCGCCGAGGTCAGGTACGAGTGGCCGGCCATCTCCCAGCCCGAGGAGTTCTGCAGCGACCGCATCTCCTCGATGGTCACGAAGCCGCTCTTGCCGATGGGCTCGGCGATGTTGTAGAGCGTCGCCGGGAACCCGTAGGCGTCCATCGCCGGCCGGGCCAGGTCGTGGACCGAGAAGTGCGAGTCGTCGAAGGTGATCGAGACGACCCCGTTGGGGAACACGTCGGTCGTGTCCGGCACCAGCTCCACGGCCTGCAGGTGGTAGGTCACCGGGCCCTTGGCGTCGTCGTACACGGCGAAGGAGAAGTCGGTGATGCCGTCCTTCACCGACGGCACCCCGTCCGCGCCGATCGAGAACGTGCCCGCCGCGCCCGTCACGTCCGCCCACTGGAGGTGGACCGTCACCCACTCACCGGCCTGGACGTAGTTCGCCGAGGTCTTGGAGTGGACGTGGAAGGTCCAGGAGAAGTGGTTCGCGAGCGAGGAGGTGCCGGCGTAGAAGACCATCTTGGCCAGGTCCACGTCGTCGTCGACGCGGAAGATCAGCCGGATCATCTTGCCCTTGAGGTTCATCGCGGGCAGACCGGCGCGGCGGATGTAGGACTGCTTGCCGCTGCCGTTGGTCGAGACCCGCACGGCCTGGGTGCCGCGGGTGAACACCTCGGTGTCGTTCTCCGCCGCGCTCGCCGTGCCGGCGCCGCCGGCGGTCCAGCCGTGGCCGGCCTGGAACTGCTGCGACCAGGTGGCCCGGCGCCAGCGCGGCCGGCGGCCCGAGGGGGCGAACGCCGGGACCGTCCAGTTCGCCGTCGCCTTCGACCCGCCGAGGGCCAGGTCCCCGACGCCGCCCGCGGCCGCGCCGGCCTTCTTCGCGCCGTCGGTGACCGCGGCCACCGCCTGCGAGCCCGCGCCGCCGAGCAGCGCGCCGCCCGCGACGAGGAGCCCGCCCTTGCCGGTCAGCCGGAGCGCCGAGCGCCGGTCGAACCGCGCCGCCCGGCCGGTGCCCCGCGACTCCTCCGGCTCGGGCTCCCGCGACGGCTGCGGGGCGGCCGGCTGCTGCGGCGCCTGCGGCTGCGGCTGCGGGGTCCGGTACTGCGGGTCCTGGGGCCGACGGCCGTACTGCTGCTGCCCGTACTCCTGCTGTCCGTACGGCTCGCGCTGCCCGTAGCCCTGCTGCCCGTACTCCTGACCGCCGTGGTCCTGCTGCCGTCCGTACTGGTCCCGCTGCCCGCCGTCCTGCTCCCCGTACGGCCGCCGCTGCCCGTAGCCCTGCTGTCCGTAGGGCTGCTCCCCGTAGGGCTGGTTCCCGCCGCGCGGCTGCTCGCCGTAGGGCGTCGAATCGTTGTTCACCGGAACTCCAGAGGGTGTTCGGACCGTGTCAGGACTTGGGCACCGTGTCGAAGTAGTTCAGACCGCTCTCGGTGAAGCCCTCCACGGCCGCCTCGACCTGCTCGACGTCGAGGACGTCGTCCGCGTTGTAGTACATCCAGTCGACCTTCATGTCCCAGTGGCGGTCGCCGGTGAAGGGCAGGTCCACGAACCAGGTGTTGAAGTTGACGGACATCCCCGCCCGCGGCGCGTAGTCCGGGTCGTCGTGGGAGTACAGCTTCTTCCCGTCGATGCGGTAGGTGACCTCGTCGCCGTCGACCGTGATGGTCAGGGTGTGCCAGCCCTCGAGGCTGCGCATGTGCTTCATGGTGATGCGGTCGTTCCCGTCGGCGTCGTGCCAGCTGGTGGTGTCCAGCTTGGGGCCGGGCGCGCCCCAGCCGCCGTTGGGCATGTACTCGTAGTCCAGCTCGCTGTACTCCGCGCCCTTGCCGCCGATGGTGTAGAAGGTCTGGTTGACGTGGTCGCCGCCCTCGCCCTTCGCCGGCCTGTCGGTGAAGTGCACCCTGGCCGCGTACGTGCCCGACCGGAACTCCTTGTTGGCGCTGCCGAGGCTGGACTGCGTGGTGCCCGCGGTGGTGCCGTCGGTGGAGGCGCGCAGGTTCAGCACCTGGCCGCCGAGGGCGTCCTTGTCGGCGGGGAAGCTGACGTTGTCGGCCGACCAGGTGTCCTCGATGCCGGGGCCGCCCTCGCTCGTGCGCACCAGCCAGCCGTGCTTGAAGAGCGAGGGGTCCTTCGGACCGCGGTAGTGGAAGTTGTCGAACATGACGCCCTTGGGCGCGACGGGAGCCTTGCGCGGCGCGGCGGCCGCCGCCGCGGCGCCCTCGGCCGCCCCGGGCTCCGTGCCCCAGACGAGTTTGCCGGCGCGGTACGCCGTGACCAGGTCGGACTCCTTGAAGGTCGTCTTCGTCCGGTCGTAGGAGTGGTCGTTCCCCTGCTGCGTCTTCTTGTGGTCGACGCGGTACAGCTGGATCTCGATGCCCTTGCTGTTGGCGCCGGCCGCCAGGCTGCCGGCCTCCTTCGTGAAGGCGAGCTCCAGGTAGTGGTCGGCCTTCGCGGTGGGCTTCTCCGCGGCGACGATCCGGCCCGAGACGTTCGAGCAGTCGACGGCCGCGTGCACGCAGTTGAAGGCGTAGGGGACGTCGCCGTCGGCCGAGAAGTGGTACCGCAGGGTGACCTCGTCCAGCGGGACCGGCTTCGAGGAGGTGTTGATGACCTCCAGCCACGGCAGTGCGGCGTCCGCGGAAGGAGCGGTGTCGGTGCGGTAACGGAGCGTCAGCTCCGGCGGTGCCGCGTTGGCCTCCTTCCACTTCGGGTACCCGTAGAAGACGCCGCCTGCGGCGAGGGCTCCGACGAGGACCAGCAGGCGCACCATCGGCCATATGCTGCGGCGGCGCTTCGGCGACTTACGGCGGGCGGATGCCACATCGCTCCTCGGTGGGACTGTGGGAGCGCGCTGAGGGGGGAACCGTCAGGTCGGCGCTACATATGGTCACAATGCGGTCCGATGATATCCCTGTACCGGGCACACTTCCGGTCCGGATCTGTCACAAGACTGCAACCTTGTCCCGTGCGTGTCGCCGTGCTCACGGGGCAGAGGCCGCCGCTCGCCCTCCGGCCGGGGGTACCGCCGCCCCGGTCCCGTCACTGTTCCCGCACGGTCCGCGGTCCGGCACAGCTCGCGCCCAACGCCTCCACGCGCTGCCGCAGTTCGCGGTCCGCGGTCACCACCACGCACCGGCCCCCGCGCGCCGCGACGAGTTCAACGATCAGGTCGTCCCCGCTGCCCGTCGCCGACTCCACCCGCACGCCGGGCACGGCGTCGATCCCCTTCGCCGCGCCCTCCACGACCAGCACCACCTCGGCGTTCTCGCGCTCGCCGTAGCCCACCAGCCGGTCCCGCAGCCGCTCGGCGGCGCCCCGCCGGTCGCGCCACCAGCCGTCCGGCACCGAGCCCACGACGTTCGCGCCGTCCACGATCACCACAGTCATGCACCGCAGCGTACGGAAGGGACGCCCAGGGAACGCGGACGGGCCGCGCGGATCGTGGTGATC
>NZ_JBHWZH010000253.1:0-3964 GCF_042728285.1 Streptomyces sp. NPDC060194
CCGCGGACCGGGGTCCGCGGGGCTCTCCGCCGAGGTCGTCGCCTCGGTTCCTCAGTCGTTCACGGCCGCGTTGCCGAAGGCCGGGTTCAGGAGGCCGATCACGTTGACGCTGTTGCCCGAGAGGTTCACCGGGACGTTCACCGGGACCTGCACCAGGTTGCCGGAGCCGACGCCCGGGGAGTGGGCGGCCTCGCCCGCCGCGTCCGCGTCGGCGAACGCGGAGCCTGCGGAGGCGCCGACCGCGAGACCGGTGACGGCGAGGGCCAGGGCGGCCTTCTTGGCAGAGTTCATGAGACGTGTTCCTCCTACGGGGTCCGGGAGCTCGCCCCGGACCGTGCATTGCGGTACGACCCCGGCGTCGGGGTCGTACAGGGAGAACGGCTGAGCCATCCGGGGGACACGGCCCGGCTCGACGTTCCCTCGTTCGGATCACCCGCCCGTTCGGATCACCCGTTGAGGCCGAGGTTGCCGAAGGCGGGGTTGAGCGCGCCGATGACGTTGACGGTGTTGCCGACGACGTTCACCGGGACGTGGACCGGGGCCTGGACGAGGTTGCCGGACAGGACGCCGGGCGAGTGGGTGGCGGAGCCGACGGCCTGGCTGCCGCCGGGGTTGCCCGGGGTGCCGGGGCCGCCGGGGTGGCCGGTGGCGGAGGCGGCGCCCGCGCTCGCGGCGACCAGTCCGCCGGCGATCATGGTGAGGGCGGCGGCCTTCTTCAGGTTCTTCACGGGTCGGTTCCTCCTCCTGGGGGCCGCGGCCGGTCGCCGCGACGCGCACTGGAGAACGCCCGTCCGCCGGACGGGGTACGGCGGACGGGGTCCGACCACCCGACCGTATGAATTTCGCCCCGGACGGGAACCGCGGCCCGCACGGCATCGCGGCCCCGGGCCGCCACCGCAGCCGCCCGCACCTCCCGCCCGTCACGACCCGACCGCGTCAGTCGGCCATCCCGTGTCGCACGGCCCAGAGCGCGGCCTGGGTGCGGTCGGAGAGGTCCAGCTTCATCAGGATGTTCGAGACGTGCGTCTTGACGGTCTTCTCCGAGAGCACGAGCGCCCGGGCGATCTCGCGGTTGGAGCGGCCGTCGGCGATCAGGGCGAGTACCTCGCGCTCGCGTTCGGTGAGCGAGGTCCCCCGGCCCTGGCCGCCGCCGGCCCCCTCCTGCGCGAGCAGCGCGCCGGCGACCTCGGGCTGGAGCAGGACGTGCCCGGCGTGCACGGAGCGGATCGCCCCGGCGAGCGCCTCGGGGTCGACGTCCTTGTAGACGTAGCCCGAGGCGCCGGCCCGCAGGGCGGGCACGACGGTGCGCTGCTCGGTGAAGCTGGTGACGATCAGGACCCGGGCGGGGTTGCCGAGCGAGCGCAGGGTGCGCAGCGCCTCGACGCCGTCCATGCCGGGCATCTTGAGGTCCATCAGGACGACGTCGGGCCGCAGTTCCTCGGCCAGCCGTACGCCCTCCTCGCCGTCGGCGGCCTCGCCGACGACCTCGATGTCGTCCTGGACCTCCAGGAAGGTGCGCAGGCCGCGGCGGACGACCTGGTGGTCGTCGACGAGCAGGACGTGAATGCTGCTGCTGCGGGCCTCGTCGCGGTCAGCCGCCACCGGGCACCTCCATCTCGATCGTGGTGCCCTTCCCGGGCCCGGACTGCACGGTGAGCCGCCCGCCGACGCCGCTGGCGCGGTCGCGCATGGAGACCAGGCCCAGGTGGCGGCCGGCCAGCCGCTCCGCGGCGGGCTCGAAGCCGCGGCCGTCGTCGGTGACCCGGAGCGCGGCGCCACCGCCGCGCCGCTCGAGGACGACGTCGACGTGGCGCCCGCCGGAGTGCCGCAGGGCGTTGTGCAGGGCCTCCTGGGCGACCCGCAGCAGGGCGTCCTCCTGGGCGGCCGGCAGGGCGCGGGTGCCGTGGCTGGTGAAGGTGACACGGGCGGTGTGGGCGCGGTCGAGGACGCGGACCTGGGCGGCGAGGGTGGCGACGAGGCCGTCCTCGTCGAGGGCGGCGGGGCGCAGTTCGACGACGGCCGAGCGGAGCTCGTCGGCGGCCTCGGCGGCGAGCGCGGCGATCTGCTGGAGCTCGCCCTTGGCGCGGGCGGGGTCGCGGTCGACGAGCGCGGAGGCGGCCTGGGCGGTGAGGCGGAGCGAGAAGAGCTTCTGACTGACGGCGTCGTGGAGCTCGTGGGCGAGCCGGGAGCGCTCCTGGGTGAGGGTGAGCTCGCGACTGCGTTCGTAGAGGCGGGCGTTGGTGAGGGCTATGGCGGCGTGCTGGGCGAGGATGCCGAGCAGGTCCTCGTCGTCGGCGGTGAAGCCGCAGCCGCCCCCGGGCTTGGGGCAGCGCTTGTTGGCGAGGAACAGCGCGCCGATGACCTCGTCGCCGTCCTTGACGGGCAGGCCGAGGAAGTCGGACATCTCCGGGTGGGCGTCGGGCCAGCCCTCGAAGCGGGGGTCCTCGCGCACGTCCGCGAGGCGTTCGGTCTCGGCGCCCTGGAGCATCGCGGCGAGGATGCCGTGCTGGCGGGGCAGCGGGCCGATGGCCTTCCACTGCTCCTCGCCGACGCCGTCGACGACGAACTGGGCGAAGCCGCCGTGGTCGTCGGGCACCCCGAGGGCCGCGTACTCGGCGTCGAGGAGCTCGCGGGCGGAGGCGACGATCGTCTTGAGGACGTCGCGCACCTCCAGGTGGCGGCTCATCGCCAGCAGCGCGGCGCTGACGGCGGCAAGTCCGGATCTCGGTCCGTGGCTCATGGACGCCACGCTACCGGCGGGCCGCGCCGCCGCGGATCGGGCCGGGGGCCTAGGGCGCAGGACGGAGCGCCGTTGCGGTGTGCATCGCAGGTGCAACGGAAGGTGACGGAGGCCCGCGCGGGGTGTGAGGCGGGGCATAGGACGCAGGTCACGTACGAAGCGGCGTAGTGGTGCCGTAAGGGCCCCCGGGGCAGGGACCAAGGGCCCGGACGGACGGCCCGGGCGGCGGGTGACAACTATCCCGGGTCGTACGTCACATCGTTGCGGGCCGATTTTGCGCCCGCTAAGAATGGCGACCGCCACGGTGCACTGCTCGCACCGCGGCACCGCTATGCGAAGAGGTTCTCCCCCATGACCAAGCACGTCGCCCGTGGTCGAGTGACCAAGGCCCACAAGTTCTCGCTCGCCGGTGTCGCCACCCTGGGCGCCGCCGCTCTCGCCCTGACCGTGGTGCCGGGCAACGACTCCACCGAGGCGCAGGCCGCTCCGGCGAGCTCGGCCTCGCTGCAGTCGGTGGCCTACACGGGGACGGCGGGCTCGATGAGCAAGGCCGTGGCGGAGCAGAAGGGCCACGCCGACTCGCGTGCGAAGGCGGACGCGGCGAAGAAGGCCGCCGAGGCGAAGCGCAAGGCCGAGCAGAAGAAGGCGGCCGAGCGCAAGGCGGCGGAGCGGAAGCGGGCCGAGGAGCAGCGCAGGGCCGCCGAGGCGAAGAAGGCGGCCGAGGCGAAGGCCGCCGCCGAGCGCGAGGCGCAGGAGCAGGCCGCGAGCCGTTCCGCCGAGCGCCGGGCCGCCCCGGCCCCCGCCACCGCCGAGCCGGCCGCCGCGCCCGCGGCGAAGAGCTACGGCGACAACCTCGACGGCTGGATCAACGAGGCGCTGGACATCATGTCCGCCAACGGCATCCCCGGCTCCTACGACGGGATCCACCGCAACATCATGCGCGAGTCGGGCGGCAACCCGAACGCGATCAACAACTACGACATCAACGCGCAGAACGGCACCCCGTCGATCGGTCTGCTCCAGGTCATTCAGCCGACCTTCGAGGCGTACCACGTCGCCGGCACGGCGAACGACGTGCGCGACCCCGTCGCCAACATCGTCGCCGCGTGCAACTACGCGGCCGACAACTACGGCTCGATCGACAACGTCGACAGCGCGTACTGAGCGGACCGCGCGGGGAGTCCCGTAGGGCGCATGCGCGAGGGCGGCCACCCGGTCATCGGG
>NZ_JBHWZH010000254.1:0-3800 GCF_042728285.1 Streptomyces sp. NPDC060194
CGTCAGGGGCGGGCGCGGCACGGTGCGGGTCAGGACTCCGGCAGCGCGGCCAGCTGGCCCTCGATGCGGGCGATGTCCGCCTCCGCCTTGGACAGGCGGCCGCGGATCTTGTCGACGACGTGGTCCGGCGCCTTCGCGAGGAACGCCTCGTTGCCGAGCTTGCCGTTCGCCTGGGCGACCTCCTTGCGCGCGGCCTCCAGGTCCTTCGTGAGGCGCTTGCGCTCGGCGGCGACGTCGATGGTGCCGGACAGGTCGAGGGCGACCGTCGCGCCGGCGACCGGGAGGGTCGCGGTGGCGTGAAAGCCGTCGCCCTCCGGCTGGAGCCGCAGCAGCTGGCGGATGGCCGCCTCGTGCGGGGCGAGCGCCGTGCCGGTGAGGGTGAGCCGGGCCGGGACCTTCTGGCCGGGCTGGAGCCCCTGGTCGGAGCGGAAGCGGCGGACCTCGGTGACCACGCTCCGGACGAGCGCGATCTCCTGCTCGGCGGCGACGTCGCGGAAGTTGCTGTCACGCGGCCAGTCGGCGACGACCAGCGACTCGCCGCCCGTCAGCGTCGTCCACAGCGTCTCGGTGAGGAACGGCATGACCGGGTGCAGCACCCGCAGCATGACGTCGAGGACCTCGCCGAGGACCCGCGCGGAGACCTTCGCCTGCTCGCCGCCCGCGAAGAACGTCGTCTTCGACAGCTCGACGTACCAGTCGAAGACCTCGTCCCACGCGAAGTGGTAGAGGCTCTCGCTGAGCTTGGCGAACTGGAAGTCGTCGTAGAACGCGTCGACCCGCGCCACGGTCTCGTTCAGCCGGGACAGGATCCAGCGGTCGGTCGTGGTGAGCTGCTCGACGGCCGGGAGCGGGCCCTCGACGGTCGCGCCGTTCATCATCGCGAACCGGGTCGCGTTCCAGATCTTGTTGGCGAACTTGCCCGACGCCTGGACCCAGTCCTCGCCGATCGGGACGTCCGCGCCGGGGTTCGCGCCCTTGGCGAGGGTGAAGCGGACGGCGTCGGAGCCGTAGGCGTCCATCCAGGTGATCGGGTCGACCGCGTTGGGGTTGGACTTCGACATCTTCTTGCCGAACTCGTCGCGGACGAGCCCGGTCAGCGCGACGGTCTTGAACGGGACCTCGCCGTCCATCGCGTACAGGCCGAACATCATCATCCGGACGACCCAGAAGAAGATGATGTCGTGCCCGGTCAGCAGGACGTCGGTCGAGTAGAACTTCTCCAGGTCCGGGGTCCGCTCCGGCCAGCCGAGGGTGGAGAACGGCCACAGGCCGGAGGAGAACCAGGTGTCGAGGACGTCCTCGTCCTGGGTCCAGCCCTCGGCCGCGGTGCCGGGCGCCGGGTCGTCGGGGCCGGTGCAGACGACCTCGCCGTTCGGGCCGTACCAGACGGGGATGCGGTGGCCCCACCACAGCTGGCGCGAGATGCACCAGTCGTTGAGGTTGTCGACCCAGTCGAAGTAGCGCTTCTCCATCTCGCGCGGGTGCAGCTCGACCCGGCCGTCGCGGACCGCGTCGCCGGCCGCGGTGGCCAGCGACTCGACCTTGACCCACCACTGCAGCGAGAGCCGCGGCTCGACCGTGGTCTTGCAGCGGGAGCAGTGGCCGACGGAGTGGACGTACGGGCGCTTCTCGGCGACGACGCGACCCTGGTCGCGCAGCGCCTCGACGATCGCGGCGCGCGCCTCGTAGCGGTCCAGGCCCTGGAACGGTCCCGGGACGGTGATGATCGCCCGCTCGTCCATGATCGTGAGCATCTCGAGGCCGTGCCGCTGGCCGATCGCGAAGTCGTTCGGGTCGTGGGCCGGGGTCACCTTGACCGCGCCGGTGCCGAACGACGGGTCGACGTGGGCGTCGGCGACGACGGGGATCGTGCGGTCGGTCAGCGGCAGCTTGATGCGCTTGCCGACCAGGTGCGCGTACCGCTCGTCCTCGGGGTGGACGGCGACGGCGGTGTCGCCGAGCATCGTCTCGACCCGGGTGGTCGCGACGACCAGCGTCTCGTCGCCCTCGCCGTACTTCAGCGAGACCAGCTCGCCGGCGTCCTCCTGGTAGTCCACCTCGATGTCGGAGATGGCCGTCAGGCAGCGCGGGCACCAGTTGATGATCCGCTCGGCGCGGTAGATCAGCTCGTCGTCGTAGAGCTGCTTGAAGATGGTCTGGACGGCGCGGGAGAGGCCCTCGTCCATGGTGAAGCGCTCGCGCGACCAGTCCAGGCCCGCGCCGAGGCGGCGCAGCTGGCCGAGGATGCGGCCGCCGTACTCCTGCTTCCACTGCCAGGTGCGCTCGACGAAGGCCTCGCGGCCGATGTCGTGACGCGACTTCCCCTCCTCGGCGAGCTGCTGCTCGACCTTGTTCTGGGTGGCGATGCCGGCGTGGTCCATGCCGGGCAGCCAGAGCGTCTCGAAGCCCTGCATGCGCTTGCGGCGGGTGAGCGCGTCCATGAGCGTGACCTGGAAGGCGTGGCCCAGGTGCAGCGCGCCGGTGACGTTCGGCGGCGGGATGACGATGGTGTACGGCGGCTTCTCGCTCGCCGCGTCCGCCTGGAAGTAGCCTCGCTCCACCCAGCGCTCGTACAGCTTCGACTCGACCTCGGCCGGTACGTACGTCGTCGGCAGGTCGGCGGAGGTTGCTTCGGGCGTCTTGGGGATCGCGTTCTCGGTCACCGCGCCAGTTTACGGCCGTCACGACCGGGTTCCGAACCCGATTGATTCCGTAACGGTCCGGTCCCGGGCGGCCTCGCACGGGTGTCGTTCCGACAGGATGTTCGGGACGCGTAAGTGCCCACAAGGGGGATCCAGTCCATGAGCCACAACCAGCCCGGCCCGTACGGCGGCCAGCCCCAGCAGCCCGGCCCGTACGGCGGCGGCCAGCAGCCCGGCGGCCAGCCCGGTTACGGCTACCCGCAGCAGCCCCCGCAGACCCAGCCCTACGGCCAGCCGCAGCAGCCGCCGACCCAGCCGTACGGCTACCCGCAGCAGGGTCAGCCCCCGTACGGCGGCCACGCCGGCCCCTACGACCAGACCTCGCAGTACGGCCAGGTCCCGCCGCCCCCGCCGGCCCCGAAGAAGAAGACGGGCCTGATCGTCGGCATCGCGGTCGCGGCGGTCGTGGTCGTCGGCGGCCTCGGCTGGTTGTTCGCCTCGGGCAGCGGCTCCTCGGTCGGCGACGACGGCAAGACCTACAAGCTGGCGACGCCGGCGACGGTCCTGGACGGGGAGTACAAGAAGGGCAAGGGCACCGGCAACGACGACCCGATCGGGGCCAAGGACGCCGCGAAGATGCGGGAGTTCGGCGTCAAGGACATCAAGACCGCCGGGAGCGACTACGCGTCCGGCGACGGCGGCGACATGGCCAAGCAGCTGAACTTCAGCGGCGGTTACGGCGAGATCGAGGACCCCGAGGCGTTCCTCGACAAGATGTTCGCGGAGATGAAGAAGGAGGTCGACAAGGGGAAGTCGGGCTCCGGCGGCTTCGGCCTGGTCGGCGACCCCAAGGACGTCGAGCCCGACGGCCTGGAGAACGCCGTCATGAAGTGCCAGGAGATGAAGCTGGACATGGGCGGCGCGAGCGCCGAGGGCATGCCCGACGCGTTCACCTTCCCGGTCTGCGTGTGGGCCGACAGCAGCACCTTCGCGGCCGTGACCGCCGTGGACCCGGCGGCGATGATGAGCGGCAAGGGCGGCTCCATCGAGGACACCGCCGCGCTGGCCGCGAAGCTGCACAGCGACCCGAAGGTCCGCGTCGAGGTCAAGTAGCGCCCCGCCCGTACGACGAAGGGGGCCCGGCACACCGCGTGTGCC
>NZ_JBHWZH010000255.1:0-3795 GCF_042728285.1 Streptomyces sp. NPDC060194
CGCGCGTGCTCTACCACGCGCCGGGGCCCGCTTCGTCCGCCGACCGGGGCACGGGCGTTCGCTCTGGACGAAATCCGTGCCTCCGTACGGGCGAGGGAGGCGGGCAGAAGGGGATCGGCGGTCCGCTCCCCGGCCCCGCGTCCCGCCACCCGCGAACAAGTGCGAAGATGGGTGACTGGCAGGACAGGGCCCCCACCACAGGGCCGACGACATACAGCGGCCGTAATCCGCCGCCGACCGGCCCTCGACGACCGGCACGGCGCACCATGCATGGAGGACGTGACGTGGCGAACGACGCCAGCACCGTTTTCGACCTAGTGATCCTCGGCGGCGGTAGCGGCGGTTACGCCGCGGCGCTGCGCGCTTCCCAGCTCGGCCTGGACGTCGCCCTGATCGAGAAGGGCAAGGTCGGCGGCACCTGCCTGCACAACGGCTGCATCCCCACGAAGGCCCTGCTGCACGCGGGCGAGATCGCCGACCAGGCCCGCGAGAGTGAGCAGTTCGGCGTCAAGGCCACCTTCGAGGGCATCGACATGGCGGCCGTCCACAAGTACAAGGACGACGTCATCTCCGGCCTGTACAAGGGCCTGCAGGGTCTGATCGCGTCCCGCAAGGTGACGTACATCGAGGGCGAGGGCAAGCTGTCGTCGCCGACGTCGGTCGACGTGGGCGGCCAGCGGGTCGAGGGCCGCCACGTCCTGCTCGCGACCGGCTCCGTGCCGCGCTCGCTGCCGGGCCTGGAGATCGACGGCAACCGCGTCATCTCCTCCGACCACGCCCTGAAGCTCGACCGCGTGCCGAAGTCCGCGATCGTGCTCGGCGGCGGCGTGATCGGCGTCGAGTTCGCCTCCGCGTGGAAGTCGTTCGGCTCCGAGATCACCGTCATCGAGGGCCTGAAGCACCTCGTCCCGGCCGAGGACGAGAACAGCTCCAAGCTGCTCGAGCGCGCTTTCCGCAAGCGCGGCATCAAGTTCAACCTGGGCACCTTCTTCCAGGGCGTCGAGTACACCCAGGACGGCGTCAAGGTCACCCTCGCCGACGGCAAGACGTTCGAGGCGGAGCTGCTGCTCGTCGCCATCGGCCGCGGCCCCGTCTCGCAGGGCCTCGGCTACGAGGAGCAGGGCGTCGCCATGGACCGCGGCTTCGTCCTGGTCGACGAGTACATGCAGACCAACGTCCCCACGATCTCGGCCGTCGGCGACCTCGTCCCGACCCTCCAGCTCGCGCACGTCGGCTTCGCCGAGGGCATGCTCGTCGCCGAGCGGCTGGCCGGCCAGAAGGTCGTCCCGATCGACTACGACGGTGTCCCGCGGGTCACCTACTGCCACCCCGAAGTCGCGTCCGTCGGCATCACCGAGGCGAAGGCCAAGGAGATCTACGGCGCGGACAAGGTCGTCGCGCTCAAGTACAACCTGGCCGGCAACGGCAAGAGCAAGATCCTGAAGACCGCGGGCGAGATCAAGCTGGTCCAGGTCAAGGACGGGGCCGTCGTCGGCGTCCACATGGTCGGCGACCGGATGGGCGAGCAGGTCGGCGAGGCGCAGCTGATCTACAACTGGGAGGCGCTGCCGGCCGAGGTCGCGCAGCTCGTCCACGCGCACCCGACGCAGAACGAGGCCATGGGCGAGGCGCACCTGGCGCTGGCCGGGAAGCCGCTGCACTCGCACGACTAGTCGCCGCGGGGACTCGCCGGTGGACCCGGCGGGATCCGGGACCGCGGGCCGCGCGCCTGAGAGGCTGACGTCAGCGCCGCGCGGCACGGCACGGCACCGGAGCACGCGGGTCCGGCGGGTACCGCACGACGGACCGCACGCGCGCCCCGCGGCCCCCCGGGGCCGCGACGACCACCAGACTTCCGTACTCCCCCGGGCTCTCGGCCGATGCCCGAGCAGGCAGGGGGAGACACCATCGCTAAGGAGCAACCGAAACCATGCCGGTTTCCGTAACCCTGCCGGCGCTCGGCGAGAGCGTCACCGAGGGCACCGTCACCCGCTGGCTGAAGGCCGAGGGTGAGCGCGTCGAGGCCGACGAGCCGCTGCTCGAGGTCTCGACCGACAAGGTCGACACCGAGATCCCGTCGCCGGCGGCGGGCGTCCTGTCGTCCATCAAGGTCGCCGAGGACGAGACCGTCGAGGTCGGCGCCGAGCTCGCCGTGATCGACAACGGCTCCGGCGGCGGCTCGGGCGAGTCGGCCGCGCCCGCCGAGCAGTCCGCGCCGTCCGCGGACGAGGCCCCGGCGCAGGAGGCCCCCACGGCCCCCTCCACCGAGACCGAGGCCCCCGCGGCCGCGCCGACCGCCGAGTCGGCGTCCGGCGGCGGCTCCGCCTCCGGCACGGACGTCGTCCTGCCGGCGCTCGGCGAGAGCGTCACCGAGGGCACCGTCACCCGCTGGCTGAAGGAGGTCGGCGAGGAGGTCTCCGAGGACGAGCCGCTGCTCGAGGTCTCCACGGACAAGGTCGACACCGAGATCCCCTCCCCCGCGTCCGGCGTCCTGCTGGAGATCGTCGTCGGCGAGGACGAGACGGCCGAGGTCGGCGCGAAGCTGGCCGTGATCGGTGAGAAGGGTGCGGCGCCCGCCGCGGCCCCGGAGCCGAAGCAGGAGGCTCCGAAGCAGCAGGAGGCCCCGAAGCAGGAGGCCCCCAAGGCCGAGCCCGCTCCGGCCCCCGCGCCGGAGGCTCCGAAGCAGGAGGCCCCGAAGCAGGAGGCCCCGAAGCCGGCCGCCCAGCCGCAGCCCGCCGCGCAGCCGCAGCCGGCCGCCGCGCCCGCCCCCGCCGCCCCGGCCCAGGGCTCCGGCGCGGACGGCGCGTACGTCACGCCGCTGGTGCGCAAGCTCGCCTCGGAGAACGGCGTCGACCTCGCGTCGGTCACCGGCTCCGGCGTCGGCGGCCGCATCCGCAAGCAGGACGTCCTGGAGGCGGCCGAGGCCGCCAAGGCCGCCGCCTCGCAGCCGGCCGCCCCGGCCGCCGCCGCAGCCCCGGCCGCCTCGAAGGCGCCGAAGCTGGAGGTCTCCCCGCTGCGCGGGCAGACCGTCAAGATGACCCGCATGCGCAAGGTCATCGGCGACAACATGATGAAGGCGCTGCACGGCCAGGCGCAGCTCACCTCCGTCGTCGAGGTCGACATCACCAAGCTGATGCGGCTGCGCGCGCAGGCCAAGGACTCCTTCGCCGCGCGTGAGGGCGTCAAGCTGTCCCCGATGCCGTTCTTCGTCAAGGCGGCGGCCCAGGCGCTGAAGGCCCACCCGGTCGTCAACGCCCGGATCAACGAGGACGAGGGCACGATCACCTACTTCGACTCCGAGAACATCGGGATCGCGGTGGACTCCGAGAAGGGTCTGATGACCCCGGTCATCAAGGGGGCCGGCGACCTCAACCTCGCGGGCATCGCCAAGAAGACCGCGGAGCTGGCCGGCAAGGTCCGCGGCAACAAGATCACCCCGGACGAGCTGGGCGGTGCGACCTTCACCATCAGCAACACCGGTTCGCGCGGCGCGCTGTTCGACACCGTCATCGTGCCGCCGAACCAGGTCGGCATCCTCGGCATCGGCGCCACGGTCAAGCGCCCGGTCGTCATCAACCACCCGGACCTGGGCGAGACCATCGCGATCCGCGACATGACGTACCTGGCGCTCAGCTACGACCACCGCCTGGTGGACGGCGCCGACGCGGCCCGCTACCTCACGACGGTCAAGCAGATCCTGGAGGCCGGCGAGTTCGAGGTCGAGCTCGGCCTGTAACCCGGCACCGGCGCCTTCGCGCCACCGAGGGCCCCGCCCGGACGCACCCCGTCCGGGCG
>NZ_JBHWZH010000256.1:0-3755 GCF_042728285.1 Streptomyces sp. NPDC060194
GTTGTTTATACGCGCCCGCGTCGGGCGGGGCCTGGGGCCGCGCCACTTGCCCGCGGGGGCGGTTGTTTCACGTGAAACATCCGCCCCCTCGGCGTGGAACACCCGCCTCCCGTCGTGAAACGCCCGCCCTCTCGGCGTGCGGCGTCCGACCCTCAGCGCATGAGCCGGCCGGAACTACGCCTGCGTGACGTCCAGTTCCCCGTCGGCGTAGTTGCGCCTGAGGACCTTCTTGTCGAACTTGCCGACGCTCGTCTTCGGCACGGCCGCCACCAGCGCCCAGCGCTCGGGGAGTTGCCAGCGGGCGATGCCCTGCTGGTCGGAGAGAAACGCCTTCAGTTCGGCGTAGTCGGCGCTCGCGCCCTCCTTGAGGACGACGGTGGCCAGCGGGCGCTCGCCCCACTTCTCGTCGGGCACGGCGACCACGGCGGCCTCGGCGACGTCCGGGTGGGCCATCAGCGCGTTCTCCAGCTCGACGGAGCTGATCCACTCGCCGCCGGACTTGATGACGTCCTTGGCCCGGTCGGTCAGGGTCAGGTAGCCGTCGGGGCTGATGACGCCGACGTCGCCGGTCTTGAGCCAGCCGTCCGCGCTGAACTTGTCCTCCGGGCGGAAGTCCTCGCCGTCCGCGCCGCCGTAGTAGGCCCCGGCGATCCACGGGCCGCGGACCTCCAGCTCGCCGGCCGAGGCGTTGTCCCAGGGCAGGACGTCGCCGGCGGGGCCGATCAGTCGCGCCTCGACGCCGGCGGGGAAGCGGCCCTGGGTGAGCCGGTAGGGCCACTCCTCCTCGGCCGTCAGACCGCCCGGCGGGTGGGCGACGGAGCCGAGCGGGGAGGTCTCGGTCATGCCCCAGGCCTGGCAGAGCCGGACGCCGAGCTTGTCGTACGCCTCCATCAGGGCGGGCGGACAGGCGGAGCCGCCGATGGTGACGGTCCTCATCGAGGTCAGGTCGCGGGGCCGGGCGGTGACCTCGGCGAGCAGGCCCTGCCAGATGGTGGGCACGGCGGCGGCGTGCGTGGGCTTCTCGCGCTCGATCATGTCGGCGAGCGGGGCGGGCTGCAGGAACCGGTCGGGCATCAGCATGTTGACGCCGGTCATGAACGTGGAGTGCGGCAGGCCCCAGGCGTTCACGTGGAACTGGGGGACCACGACCAGCGTGGTGTCCTCGGTCGTCAGGCCCATCGACTCGGCGCTGTTGACCTGCAGGGAGTGCAGGTAGACCGAACGGTGCGAGTAGACGACGCCCTTCGGGTCGCCGGTGGTGCCGGAGGTGTAGCAGAGCGACGCGGCGGTGCGCTCGTCCAGCTCGGGCCAGGGGTACGCGGTCTCGCGCCCCGCGATCAGCTCCTCGTAGTCGTGCACCCGCGGGGCGACGCCCTCCAGCGCCGAGCGGTCGCCGGCGCCGCTGACGACCACGTGCTCGACGGTCTTCAGGTGCGGCAGCAGCGGGACGAGGAGGGGCAGCAGGGAGGCGTTGACGATCACGACGCGGTCGGCGGCGTGGTTCACGACCCACGCGAGCTGCTCGGGAGGGAGCCGCAGGTTGAGGGTGTGGAGCACCGCGCCCATGGAGGGGATCGCGAAGTAGGCCTCGACGTGCTCGCTGTTGTTCCACATCAACGTCCCCACCACACCCCCCTCGGTCACGCCGAGTTCGTCGCGCAGGGCGTTGGCGAGCTGTGCGGCGCGGTCGCCGATCTCGCGGTACGAGCGCCGGTGCGGCTCCGGCTCACCGGTCCAGGTGGTCACCGTGGAGCTGCCGTGAATCCTCCGGCCGTGCTCCAGGATCCGGCTGATGTTGAGCGGTACATCCTGCATGGTGCTCAGCACGGGCGGCCTCCGCGGGTCGTGGGTATGCCGCGATTGTGGCCCCATACCCCGCGGTATGTCACTACCGTGCGGTCAGTATTTTCGTAACGTGCGGTAACGAAATGGAGGGCGCCCCGCCCGGACCGGACCCTCAGGTCGCGGACCGGTCCAGACCAGCGGCGAGTTCGGCGTCCTCCCGCAGCTTGCGCAGGGCCCGGGAGACCGCGCTCTTGACGGTGCCGACGGAGACCCCGAGCAGCTCGGCCGTGCGGGCCTCGCTGAGGTCCTCGTAGTACCTGAGGACGACCATCGCCCGCTGCCGGTCGGGCAGCCGCAGGACCGCCTGCCACATGGCGTCGCGCAGGGCCTGCTGCTCCGCGGGGTCGGGCCCGGGCAGCACCTCGGGCTCGGGCAGCTCGTCCGTGGCGAACTCGTCGACCTTGCGTTTGCGCCACTGCGAGGTGCGGGTGTTCACCAGGGCGCGGCGCACGTATCCGTCCACCGCGCGGTGGTCCTCGATGCGCCCCCAGGCCAGGTACGTCTTGGTCAGCGCGGTCTGGAGCAGGTCCTCGGCGTCCCAGGGGTTCGCCGTGAGGGAGCGCGCGGTCCGCAGCAGCACGGGGCCGCGGGCCCGGGCGTAGGCCGCGAACGACGGGTGGCGCGCCGGGTGCGCGGCGGCGGCCTTCGAGGCGCGGGAGCAGACGGTGCCGTCCGGTGGGGTCATGCCCCCACGCTAGGAGCGCCCCCTGCGGTCGCGGATCGGCCGCAGGTGCCTGATCGCCCTCCCTCTCCAGGAGTAGGGCGGGGGCGTGCCCCACCTCCTGAGGGTGGAGCGGGGCTCTGGGGCCGTACCGGGGTGACCCTGACGACACCGTTCCGACCGACCTTCCCTGATTCGAACATGTGCGCGATACTGTCGGTATGGCCACCACCCACCGCCATGACCGTCAGGACCGCCCCTCCCCTCGCGACCGCCGCGCCTCGACCCTCGCGCTGGCGCACGCCCTGACCGCCGCGGAGCGCGGGCTCGCCGTGATCCCCCTCTCGCGCACCAAGCTCCCCGCGCTGCCCTCGCCGCACCGCGCCGAGGACGACCCGCACGCCTGCCGCGGCGCGTGCGGCCGCCCCGGCCACGGCGTGCACGACGCGACCACCGACCCGGCCCGCGTCCGCGCCCTGTTCGCCGCCGCCCCGTGGGCCACGGGCTACGGAATCGCCTGCGGCCTGCCGCCGCACCACCTGATCGGGGTGGACCTGGACACCGACGCGCACGGCCCGCGGGACGACGGATCCGGCGAGGGGGCCGACTCCTCGGCCGAGCTGCGCCGGATCGCCCTCACGCACCTGTTCTCGATCCCGCCGACGGTCGTGGTGATCACGCCCAGTGGCGGCCGCCACGTGTGGCTGAGCGGACCGCCGGACACCGCGGTCCCGAACTCCGCCGGCCGGCTGGCCCCCGGCGTCGACGTCCGCGGGGCGGGCGGCTACCTCGTCGGGCCCGGCTCGGTGACCCACGCCGGCGTCTACCGGCTCGCCCCCGGCACGGCCGACCTCCCGCCGGCCCCGTGCCCGCCCGCCCTCCTGCGCCTGCTCGCCCCCGCGGCGCCCCGCCGCACCGGGCCGCGGCCGGCGACCGCGGCGTCCCAGGGCGGCGGCCTGGTGGAGTTCGTCCGCTCCGCGCACGAGGGCCAGCGCAACACCCGCCTCTTCTGGGCCGCCTGCCGCGCCCAAGAAAACGGCCTCGGCGAGACCCTCACCGAGCCGCTGGTCGCCGCCGCCCGCCACACCGGACTCTCCGACCGCGAGGCCCGCGCCACCCTCGCCTCCGCAGCCCGCTTCACCACCCGCACGAACACCCCCTGACGGGCCGAAGGCCGGCCGCACGTCACCGCACACCGCCCCTCCGCCGACCCGGCCGGAAAACGCAACGGGCGCCTCTCGACGAGAGG
>NZ_JBHWZH010000257.1:0-3736 GCF_042728285.1 Streptomyces sp. NPDC060194
GCCTCTGGGGAGGCCGCCCCTTACGCGTGCTCAGACCGCGAGCAGCTTGCGGACGCGGTCCGCTCCCACCGCGAGGAGCAGCGTGGGCAGGCGGGGGCCGGTGTCGCGGCCGACGAGCAGGTTGTACAGGAGCGCGAAGAACGTCCGCTGGGCGATCTTGAGCTCCGGCGTCGGCTTGGCGTCGGGCTCGAGACCGGCCTGGACCTTCGGCACGCCGTAGACGAGCGTGGTCAGGCCGTCGAGCGACCAGTGGGTGTCCAGGCCCTCGACGAGCAGCCGCAGCGACTCGCGGTCCTGCTCGCCGAGCGAGCCGAGCAGCTCGGCGTCGGGCTCCGCGCGGACGACCGTCCGCGACTCGGCCGGCACCTGCGTGGTGATCCACTCCTCCGCGCGGTCCAGACGCGGCCGCACCTCGTCGAGCGAGGTGACGGGCCGCTCCGGGTCCAGTTCGGCGAGGATCCGCAGCGTCTGGTCCTCCGCCCCGGCGGTGATGTCGGCCACCGACGCGAGCGTCCGGTAGGGCAACGGGCGCGGCGTGCGCGGGAGTTCGCCGTCCGCCGTGCCCACGGCCCGCAGGTGCGCGGAGGCGTCGGCGGGCAGGACGGTGCCGTCGGCGACCTTGGCCTCCAGCTTGTCCCACTCGTCGTAGAGCCGCTGGATCTCCTGGTCGAAGGCGATCTTGAAGGACTGGTTGGGACGGCGGCGGGCGTAGAGCCAGCGCAGGAGCTGCGGCTCCATGATCTTCAGCGCGTCGCCCGGGGTGGGGACCCCGCCCTTGCTGGACGACATCTTCGCCATGCCGCTGATCCCGACGAACGCGTACATCGGCCCGATCGGCTGCTCCCCGCCGAACAGGGTGACGATCTGCCCGCCGACCTGGAACGACGACCCGGGCGAGGAGTGGTCGACGCCGCTCGGCTCGAAGACGACGCCCTCGTAGGCCCAGCGCATCGGCCAGTCGACCTTCCAGACCAGCTTCCCGCGGTCGAACTCGCTCAGCCGCACGGTCTCGCCGAAGCCGCAGACGTCGCAGGTGTACGTCAGCTCGGTGGTCCCGTCGTCGTACGCCGTGACCGTGGTGAAGTCCTTGCCGCAGCCCTCGGCGCCGCAGTACGGCTTGTACGGGAAGTACCCGGCGGCGCCCTGGCTGCCGTCGTCCTCGGCGGCCGCGCCGGAGCCCTCGGCGGCCTCCAGCTCGGCCTCGTCGAGCGGCTTCTGCGAGGCCTTCTTCGGGGCCTTCTTGGTGCGGTACTGCGCCAGGATCGCGTCGATGTCGCCGCGGTGGCGCATCGCGTGCAGGACCTGCTCGCGGTAGGCGCCGGAGGTGTACTGCTCGGTCTGGCTGATCGGGTCGTAGGTGACGCCCATCGCGTCCAGCGCCTCGACCATCGCGGCCTTGAAGTGCTCCGCCCAGTTCGGGTACGCGGACCCGGCGGGCGCGGGGACGGCCGTCAGCGGCTTGCCGATGTGCTCCGACCAGGACGCGTCGACGCCCTCGACGCCGTTCGGCACCTTGCGGTAGCGGTCGTAGTCGTCCCAGGAGATCAGGTGCCGGACCCGGTACCCGCGCCGCCGGACCTCGTCCGCGACCAGGTGCGGGGTCATGACCTCGCGCAGGTTGCCCAGGTGGATCGGGCCCGACGGGGAGAGGCCGGAGGCGACGACGACCACGTGCGGGGCGTCGGCGTCGGACGGCTCTTTGGCCGCGGCACGTCGCTCCGATTCGGCGATGACCTCGTCCGCGAAACGGGAGACCCAGTCGGTCTCGGTGCTCTGAGCCACGATCGGCACGTCCTCACTCACTGGTAGCTCTCAAGGGAGCCTCCATCCTCCCAGGTCCCTCCGGCGTTGCGAAAACGGATGGACGCCGCATGGGAGAATGGGGCGATCACCCAGCCCTCTACGGAAACGGCAGCCAGCTGATGGCCTCGGTCACGTCCCTCGCCTCCACGCTCCAGCAGCTCCTCGCGGACGCCCTCACGGCGGCCCAGGCCACCGACGGCCCCGCGGACCCGCTGCTGCGCCGAAGCGACCGGGCGGACTTCCAGGCCAACGGCATCCTGGCGCTCGCCAAGAAGGCCAAGGCCAACCCGCGCGAGCTCGCCACCACCGTGCTCGCCGCGCTGCCCGCGAACGAGCTGGTCAAGGACATCGAGGTCTCCGGACCCGGCTTCCTCAACATCACCCTGACCGACCGGGCGATCACCGAGACCCTGGCCGCCCGGGCCGCCGACGCCGACCGGCTCGGCGTCGCGAAGGACCCGGCGGCCGGCACCACGGTCATCGACTACGCGCAGCCGAACGTGGCCAAGGAGATGCACGTCGGCCACCTGCGGTCCGCGGTGATCGGCGACGCCATGGCGAAGATCATGGAGTTCGCCGGCGAGAGCGTCGTCCGGCGGCACCACATCGGCGACTGGGGCACCCAGTTCGGCATGCTCATCCAGTACCTCACCGAGCACCCGCACGAGCTGGACCACAGCCCG
This sequence comes from Streptomyces sp. NPDC060194, assembly GCF_042728285.1. Lineage (NCBI taxonomy): Bacteria > Bacillati > Actinomycetota > Actinomycetes > Kitasatosporales > Streptomycetaceae > Streptomyces > Streptomyces sp. NPDC060194. Next base: position 2,487 of record NZ_JBHWZH010000257.1, read on the forward strand.
GCCGCCGGGCAGTCCGAGGAGGCGGCCGGCGAGGAGGCCATGTCCTCCCTCAACCGGATCTACAAGGCCGCCCGGGCCCTGTTCGACTCCGACGAGGAGTTCAAGGCCCGCAGCCGGGACCGGGTGGTCCAGCTCCAGGCCGGCGACCCCGAGTCGGTCGCGCTGTGGCAGCGCTTCGTCGACGAGTCGAAGGTCTACTTCTTCTCCGTCTTCGACAAGCTCGAGATGGACATCCAGGACGCGGACATCGTCGGCGAGTCCGGCTACAACGACATGCTCGAGGAGACCTGCCGGATCCTGGAGGAGTCCGGCGTCGCCGTGCGCTCCGAGGGCGCGCTGTGCGTCTTCTTCGACGACGTGAAGGGCCCGGACGGCAACCCGACCCCGCTCATCGTCAAGAAGACCAACGGCGGCTACGGCTACGCGGCCACCGACCTCTCCGCGATCCGGGACCGGGTCGGCAACCTCAAGGCCGACACGCTCCTCTACGTCGTCGACGTGCGGCAGTCGCTGCACTTCAAGATGGTTTTCGAGACCGCCCGGCGGGCCGGCTGGCTGACCGACGAGGTCACCGCCCACCAGCTGGGCTTCGGCACGGTCCTCGGCCAGGACGGCAAGCCGTTCAAGACCCGGGAGGGCGAGACGGTACGGCTCGTCGACCTGCTCGACGAGGCGATCGAGCGGGCGTCCTCGGTCGTCCGGGAGAAGGCCCAGGACCTTGACGAGGACGAGATCGCCGAGCGGGCCGCGCAGGTCGGCATCGGCGCGGTGAAGTACGCGGACCTGTCCACGTCGGCCGCGCGGGACTACAAGTTCGACCTCGACCAGATGGTCTCGCTCACCGGCGACACCAGCGTGTACATCCAGTACGCGCACGCCCGGATCCGGTCCATCCTGCGCAAGGCCGGGGACGCGGCCCCCGTCGCGCACCCGGAGCTCGAACTCGCCCCCGCCGAGCGGGCGTTGGGCCTCCACCTCGACGCCTTCGGCGCCGTCCTCACCGAGGTCGCCGCGGAGTACGCCCCGCACAAGCTGGCCGGCTACCTCTACCAACTGGCCTCGCTGTACACGACGTTCTACGCCGAGTGCCCCGTCCTCAAGGCCGAGACCCCCGCCCAGGTCGAGAACCGCCTCTTCCTCTGCGACCTCACCGCCCGGACCCTCCACCGGGGCATGTCCCTCCTCGGCATCCACACCCCCGAGCGCCTCTGACCGCACACGGAGGAGCCCCCGCCGGATCCGTCCGGCGG
>NZ_JBHWZH010000258.1:0-3736 GCF_042728285.1 Streptomyces sp. NPDC060194
GGCGTTCGGGGCCACGATCCCGAACGCCCGGCCCTCCTGCGGCACTTCACGGCGTGTACTTGTACCCCACCCGCCGCACCGTCTGGATCGAGCCCCTGCGGGTCGCGCCCAGCTTGCGGCGCAGCCGGGCCACGTGGACGTCGACCGTCCGGCCGTCGCCGACGTGCCCGTAGCCCCAGACCGTCGTGACCAACTGGTCGCGTGTGTGCACCCGGTGGGGGTGCTGCACCAGGTGGGCGAGCAGCTCGAACTCCAGGTACGTCAGGTCCAGCGGCCGGCCGTCGACCGCGGCCGTCCGCCGCTCGGTGTCGACCTGCACGGGACCGTCCGCCACCGCCCCCGGCGCCTGCGGCTCCACCGCCGGCACTAGGACCAGGTACCCCACCATCGGCGGCCGGCCCGCCGTCGCCGGCACGGTGTGCTCGGGAGCCGGCAGCCACGTCGTGCCCGGCGGCAGGAACTCCGCCAGCTGCGCGAACTCCGCGGCCTCGTCGGGGTGCACCGCCCTCAGCCGCGGCCGCGGCGGCGTCCCGGTGCGGGGCTCGGTACGTGCGGGAAGCGCGGAAACACTACGGGTGTTCGCCATCTCGGATCAGCTCTCTCGGGAAGACATCGTCTGTGGACGTACGTCATCCGCGCCGACCGAAGGCCCGCGGAACCGATCGGGTCCCACCAGGGCTTTAGAGGGCCTGCGCGTTCTCCCTGGGCCGACACACCCGGTCGAAGTCGTCATGCTGCCGGGAAGGCCAGAACGGCTCACGGTCGAACCGACCGTGCGAGGCGTTCCGGGGGGCAGTCATGCGCCCCATTGAACCAGAGGTCCCCACCACCTGGACCACCCCTCTCACAAGCTGGTACGGCGAACGGGGGCACGGGGGGCGCACGTGGGCACCGACCGGAACTCCCCGCCGCGCGGCGCCGAGCTCTTGGCCGAGCGGGCACGAACTCTTCGCCGAGCCGGGCCGAGCGGGCAGAAATCTCAGCCCGGCGAGGGGGTACCCCCTGGTCCTTCAGACCATGGGGGAGTTCGAGGCCGCGCGGCCGGAGGCCGTGCATCCGCGGCGGAGCCGCGAAGACCCGTCGCCGCCGCCCGAGGCCAACGCAGGAAACCGGCCCGGGCGCAGGCCCGAACCGGTTTCGCGAGCGCCCCGCGAGAGGGCGGGGAGGCGCCACGTCCCCCGTACGCGGCGGCCCCGCCCCCGGGCGGGACTAGACCTGTCCGGCCTTCTCCAGCGCCGTGCAGCACGTGTCCACGATCAGCCGCGTCACCACGTACGGGTCGACGTTCGCGTTCGGCCGCCGGTCCTCGATGTACCCCTTGCGGTCCTGCTCCACCTGCCACGGGATCCGCACCGAGGCCCCACGGTCCGACACCCCGTAGCTGTACTCGTTCCACGGCGCCGTCTCGTGCAGCCCGGTGAGCCGCTCGTCGATGCCCGCCCCGTAGTTCTTGACGTGGTCGAGCGGCTTGGACCCCTCGCCCAGCGACTCCGCGGCCGTGATGATCGCGTCGTACGACTCCCGCATCGCCTTCGTCGAGAAGTTCGTGTGCGCCCCCGCCCCGTTCCAGTCCCCCTTCACCGGCTTCGGGTCGAGCGTCGCGGAGACGTTGAAGTCCTCCGCCGTGCGGTACAGCAGCCAGCGCGCGATCCACAGCTGGTCGGCGACCTCCAGCGGGCCGACCGGCCCGACCTGGAACTCCCACTGGCCCGGCATGACCTCCGCGTTGATGCCGGAGATCGACAGGCCCGCCGTCAGGCAGTGGTCGAGGTGCTTCTCGACGATCTCGCGCCCGAAGATCTCGTCCGCGCCGACGCCGCAGTAGTAGCCGCCCTGCGCCGCGGGGAACCCGCCGACCGGGAAGCCCAGCGGCCGCGAGCCGTCGAAGAAGGTGTACTCCTGCTCGATCCCGAAGATCGACTCCTGCGCGGCGAACTTCTCCGCGACCTCGACCAGCGCGGCGCGCGTGTTGGAGGAGTGCGGCGTCATGTCGATGTTCAGGACCTCGCACAGCACGAGGACGTCGTCGCCGCCGCGGATCGGGTCCGGGTACGAGGCGATCGGCTTGAGCACGCGGTCCGAGGCGTGGCCCTCGGCCTGGTTGGTGCTGGATCCGTCGAAGCCCCAGATCGGCAGCTCGGCGAGGTCGCCCGAGGTGCCGGCCATGATCTTCGTCTTGGAACGGAGCTTGGCGGTCGGCTCGGTGCCGTCTATCCAGATGTACTCAGCCTTGAACGTCACGGAAGCCATCCTTAGGTGCGGGTCCTGCGAAGCTGCGGCGCAGCCTGTCAACACGCGATTTCCCGACCGTTGCCCAGGTGTGAACCCCGTGTTACTCGTCACCCCGCTCGGGCACACTGGCCCCGTGACTTCTCCCGCCGCAGGACGAAACGTACGCATCGGACTTCTCGGCACCGGCCCGTGGGCCTCCGCCGTCCACGGACCGGCCCTCGCCGCGCACCCCGGCGTCACGCTGACGGGCGTGTGGGGCCGCCGCCCGGAGGCGGCCGCCGAGCTCGCGGGGACGCTCGGCACCCGCCCGTACGCCGACGCCGACGCGCTGTTCGCCGACAGCGACGCCGTCGCCGTCGCGCTCCCCCCGGACGTGCAGGCCGAGCTCGCGGGCCGGGCCGCGGACGCCGGCTGCCACCTGCTCCTGGACAAGCCGCTCGCCACCACCACCGCGGCCGCCCAGGACGCGGCGGCCCGCGCGGAGGCCGCCGGCGTGGCCTCCGTCGTCTTCTTCACGCTGCGCTTCGCGGCCGGCAGCGCGGCCTGGATCGACGAACAGGCCGCGCGCGGCGGCTGGTTCACCGCCCGCGCCCAGTGGCTCGCCCCGCTCTACGCGCCCGGCTCCGACAGCCCGTACGCCGCCTCCCCCTGGCGGCGCGAGCGCGGCGGGCTGTGGGACGTCGGCCCGCACGCGCTGTCCGTGCTGCTGCCGGTGCTCGGCGACGTCACCACGGTGACGGCCGCGCGCGGCCCCGCCGACCTCACCCACCTCGTCCTGCGGCACACCTCCGGCGCGTCCAGCACGGCGGTGCTCTCGCTGCACGCGCCGACGGCGGCGGCCGGCTCCACCGTCGAACTCCTCGGCGCGGACGGCGCGTTCAGCCTTCCCGAGAAGCAGGGCGAGAGCGCCGAGGCGGCCTACTCGCGCGCCGTCGACGCGCTGCTCGCCGCGATCGCGACGGGGGAGCCGCACCCCTGCGACATCCACTTCGCGGCCCGGGTCACGCAGATCCTCGCGGCGGCGGAGACGTCGCTCGGATAGGGCGTCCGCGACGCGCCGGCCCCGCCTCCTCCACGGGTCACAACCGCCCCTCCAGACCGCCCCGATACCCGTCTGGCCAGGGCCTTCTGTCAGTGGCAGCAGCTAAAATAGAACGTAGTTCGAAAGGGTTCGCGACCCCAGGAGGATGCCCGTGCCCGCTGCCGCTGCACTGCTCACCCAGTCCGTTCCGCCCCTGCCGAAGAAGCGCCTCCCGGCGGGCCGGCCGCGCGCGTGGTACGTCGCGCACAACCGCCGCCTGAAGGCCATGCGACTCGCCATCGCGCTGCTCGACTCCGGGGTGTACCGCCCCGAGCGCGCCGACGACGGGACGATCCACGCGATGGCCGAGCGGATCGGCGTCCACCCCCCGTCCCCCACCACCTGCCGGATGGTCCGCCACCTGATCCGCTACGGTCGCTGACCGTCGCGACGCACGCTGCCCGCCACCCCTCGCCGGAGGGG
>NZ_JBHWZH010000259.1:0-3717 GCF_042728285.1 Streptomyces sp. NPDC060194
CCCCTCCCCGGGGGCGGCCCTTCGCGCGGTCCGGCGAGGCGTCAGGCGCGCGCCGCGCGCACCATCTCCTTGAGCTGGTCCTCCTCCTCGTGCGACAGCGAGGTCTGCACGAGCTGCCCGCCGAACTGCGCGAGCTCCGGCACCACCTTGTCCCGCGCGGCCTGCTTGACCAGGACGAACACCGCGGCGGCGCCCGGCTTGAGGTTCGCGCTCAGCTCCCGCACGAACGCGTCGTCCACGCCGGTGTCGGTGACCGCGCCGCCCGCGGCCCCCGCCGCGGCGCCGACCGCGGCGCCGAGGAACGGCACCAGGAAGAGCAGGCCGATCGCGGTGCCCCACAACGCACCGCCCGCCGCCCCGGCCGCGGTGTGGTTGACCGCCTGGTGCAGCTTGATCTTCCCGTCCTTCTCGCGCCGCTCGACGACGACGATGTCCTCCAGCTCGACGAGGTGCTCCGTGTTCATCGACAGGAGCTTGTCGCGCACCTGCTGGGCGGTGGCGAGGTCGTCGTAGGCGACGACGAACAGGTTGGACATGGCTGTCTCCTCAGTGGGATGCGAACGGCCCCGGGCGCAGCCCACTATAGGAAAAAGCCTTAAATCGGACGATTGCGACATGCGGGGGCGTGCGGCCGAACCGGGCGGCCCGCCGAAGCCCTCAGGCCGGCGCCACCGCCGACTGCGGCCGGATCGGCAGCCGGTTGACCGGCCGCCCCGTCGCCGCCCGCGCCGCCGCCGCGACCGCCGCCGGCGCGGTGACCGCCGGCACCGCGCTGACCGCCTTCGCCCCGAACGGCGCGACCACGTCCCGCTCCTCGACCAGCTTCACGATCCGCACGACCGGCGCGTCCAGCGCGGTCGGCAGCGCGTACGCGGTGAGGTCGGGCCGCCGGACCACTCCCCCGTTGCTGCGCAGGTTCTCCGTCAGCGCCGCCCCGACGCCCTGGGTGACGCTGGCCTCGATCCGCGCGCGCAGCTGCGCCGGGTTGAGCACCCGCCCGACGTCCTGCGCGACGGCCGTCTCCACCACCCGCACGGACCCGAGCTCCACGTCCACGTCCACCACCGCCCGGATCGCGCAGAACGCGAGCCCGACGAACGCGTCGCCCTGCCCGGAGCCGTCGAGCGGCTCGGTGGGATGCGGGCGGCACTGCGCGGTCGCCCACAGCTCCTTGCCCTCCAGCGCCTCGACGACGGTCGTGGACAGCACACCGTCGTACGAGGTGATCTTGCCGTCGGCGATCGAGAGCAGCTCGGTGGACATCCCGAACTTGTGGGCGAGCGGCTGCAGGAGCTGGGTGCGGACCATCTTCGCGGCCCGCTCCACCGCCCCGCCGGACACCCAGGTGTGCCGGCCGCGCGCGGCGGACCCGGCGGGCGGCTGGTCGGTGTCGACGGGGGCGACGTGCACCTCGTCGACGCCGAGCACCTCCTGCACGATCTGCCGGGCCAGGGTGGTGAACCCCTGCCCGGTCTCGACCGCGGCGCAGATCACCGTGGCGACCCCGTCGTGGACCTTGACCGTCGCCGTGGAGACCTCGTCCGCGCCCTCCGCGCCGAGCAGGTGGACCATGCCCAGCGCGTAGCCGACGCCGCGGCGCACCGCCCCCGGCTCGCCCGCGCCCTCGGGGCCGCCGGGCAGCAGCCACTCGTCGACGGGGGTGTCCTTGGGGAGCGCGGGCAGCGGGAAGTCCCGTACGGCGCGCAGGAGTTCGGCGACGGGGGCCGGGCAGCTGACCGTCTGCCCGGTGGGCAGCAGGTCGCCGGTGGCGAGCACGTTGCGCAGCCGCAGCTCGGCCGGGTCGACGCCCAGCTTCGCGGCCAGCTTGTCCATCTGGCCCTCGTACGCGGCGCACACCTGCATCGCGCCCTCGCCGCGCAGGTGACCCGACGGCGGGTTGTTGGTGCGCACCGCCCAGCCCTCGACGAAGGCGTGCGGGACGACGTACGGGCCGCAGGCGAAGGAGACCGCGGCGGCGAGCGCGTCGGAGGAGGCGTCGGCGTAGGCGCCCGCGTCCAGCAGGATCTGCGCCTCGACCTTGACGAGGCGGCCCTCGGCGTCGGCGTGGTGGCGGTAGCGCAGCAGCGTGGGGTGGCGGTGGGCGTGGCCGAGGAAGGACTCCTCGCGGGTCGCGGTCAGCTTGACCGGGCAGCCGGTCCTGAGCGCGAGCAGGCCGAGCGGGATCTGGAAGCCGGTGTCCTCGCGGTCGCCGGTCGCCCCGGGGACGCCGGTGACGACGACCTTGACCCGCTCCGGCTCCAGGCCGAAGCAGGCGGCGGCGGTGTCCCGGTCGGTGTGCGGGTCGGTGGAGGCGGTGTAGATCTCCACCCCGCCGTCCGGGCGCGGCACGGCGAGCCCGGCCTCCGCGCCGATCGGGGCGGGGTCCTGGCGGCCGATCCGGTAGATCCCCTCGACGACGACCTCGCCGGTGGCGTCCGGGTCGCCGAAGCTCAGCGGGATGTGCCGGATCAGGTTGCCGTCGGGGTGCAGCGGCTCGGCGGAGAAGGCCAGTTCGGGGTCGGTGACCGGGGCGAGGACCTCGTACTCGACGGTGATCGCGGCGGCGGCGAGCCGGGCGGTGTCGGGGTGGTCGGCGGCGACGGCGGCGATCGGCTCGCCGTGGTGGCGGACCACGTCGTGCGCGAAGACCGGCCGGTCGTGCACCCGGCGGCCGTGCACGGGGTCGCCGGGGACGTCCTCGTGGGTGACGACGGCGTGCACCCCGTCCATCGCCTCGGCGAGCGAGGTGTCGACGGACAGGATCCGCGCGTGCGGGTGCGGGGAGCGCAGGATCGCCGCCCACAGCAGCCCCTCGGCCCACAGGTCGGCGGCGTAGGGGAAGGTGCCCTCGGTCTTCGCGGGGGCGTCCTCGGAGGGCAGGGAGGCGCCGAGCCCGCGCACCGGGAGTTCGCGCTCGGGGGATGCAGTGCTCACGACCGGCCTCCGTCGTGCGGGTGGTGGGCGCCCCGGGCGGCCTCGTCGCCGCCGGGACCTGCCTGGTGCGGGACGCGGACGTCCCCGTCGGCGCCCCCGTCGTCCGCCTCGTCGTCGGCCGCCTCGCGCTCGGAGCGCTCCGCGACGACCTCGCGGACGGCGTCGAGCACGCCCTGGTAGCCGGAGCAGCGGCACAGGTTCCCGCACAGCGCCTTGCGGGTCTCCAGTTCGGACGGGGCGTGGTTGCCCTCGAGGAGGTCGTGCACGGTCATCGCCATGCCCGGGATGCAGAAGCCGCACTGCACGGCCCCGCAGCGGGCCAGCGCACGCTGCACGTCGGAGGGGCGGCCGTCCTCGGCGAGCCCCTCGACGGTCCGCACCTCGCTGCCCGCGGTCGTCGCCGCCGGCACCAGGCACGAGGCGACCAGCCGCCCGTCCACCTGCACGCTGCACGCCCCGCACTCGCCCTGCGAGCAGCCGTCCTTGGCCCCGGCGAGGCCGAGCCGCTCGCGCAGCACGTAGAGCAGCGACTCCCCGATCCACGCCTCGGTGACGGGCCGGTCCGCGCCGTTGACGCTCAGGACGTACGACACGCGGGGGCGGTCGTCGAAGGCGGCGGGGGCGGGGTGGGGGGTGCCGTCGGGGGCGTGCGGGGTGTCGGGGTCGTCGGCCGGGTCCGGGGCGGCCGCGGGGGCCTCGTCGTCGGCGGCGGACCGCGCGGCGGGCACGGCGGGCCCGGTGTCCCCGGCGCCCTCGGGGGCGTCGTCCGGCGCGCCGGACGAC
>NZ_JBHWZH010000260.1:0-3694 GCF_042728285.1 Streptomyces sp. NPDC060194
CGCGTGGATCGCGGGCCGGGCCTCTGCCGCCGTGGGGCCCAAGCCGTTCAGGGCCCCACCGGTCGCGCCTCGCTCTCCCCACAGGGCAAGGTGCGACCGGAGGTCTGTGCTGTGCCTGCCGAGAGGCGTGCCTACTCCGGGAAGTGGCAGGCCGTCAGGTGGCCGTCCCCGCTCCCCGACAGCTGCACCAGCGGCGGCGCCTCCGTCGCGCACTTCTCGACGGCCTTCCAGCACCGGGTCCGGAAGCGGCAGCCCGACGGCGGGTCGATGGGGGAGGGGACGTCGCCCTTGAGCAGGATGCGCTCCCGCTTCGCCGCACCGGTCGCGCCGGCCTTCCTCGCCGCCGAGGTCACCTCCGGCACCGCGGAGAGCAGCGCCTTGGTGTACGGGTGGCGGGGGTTGCCGTAGAGGGAGTCGCGGTCGGCGATCTCGACGACCTTGCCGAGGTACATCACCGCGACCCGCTGCGAGAAGTGCCGCACGACCGCCAGGTCGTGGGCGATGAACAGGAACGCGATGCCCAGCTCCTTCTGGAGCTCCTGGAGCAGGTTGACGACCTGCGCCTGGATCGACACGTCGAGCGCGGAGACCGGCTCGTCGGCGACGATCAGCTTCGGGTTCAGGCCGAGCGCCCGGGCGACGCCGATGCGCTGGCGCTGGCCGCCGGAGAACTCGTGCGGGAAGCGGTTGTAGTGCTCGGGGTTGAGCCCGACCGTCTCCATCAGCTCGCGCACCCGCTTCTCGCGGCCGCCCGCCGGCTCGATGCCGTTGATCGCCATCGGCTTGCCGATGATCGTGCCGACGGTGTGCCGGGGGTTCAGCGACGAGTACGGGTCCTGGAAGATCATCTGGATCTCGGACCGGACCGGCGCGAGCTGCTTGCGGTTCGCGTGGGTGATGTCCTGCCCCGCGTACGCGATCCGGCCGCCGGTCGGGTCCATCAGCCGGGTGACCATCCGGCCGGTCGTCGACTTGCCGCAGCCCGACTCGCCGACCAGGCCCAGCGACTCGCCCGGCGCGATCGAGAACGACACGTCCTCGACGGCCCGCACGGCCCCGATCTGCCGCTTGAACGGGAAGCCGCCCATGATCGGGAAGTGCTTGGTCAGCCCGGAGACCTCGAGCAGCGGGACGGGTCCGGCGGCGCTCGTGCGGGGGGCCCGGGTGTCGGTGGTGGTGCTCATGTGGGGGATCCCTGTTCCGGAGTACGTGAGGGTGCCGGCGTCAGCCGAGGAGGGGCTGGACGGTGTCGGTGAAGATGGTCTTCTTCTGCTCGGGGGTCAGGTGGCAGGCCGCGCCCCGCCCGGCGGTCAGCACGAGCGGCGGCCGCTCGACGGTGCAGACGCCGTCCCCCACCTCGGACGCGTACGCGCAGCGCGGGTTGAACCGGCACCCGCTCGGCGGGTTGAGCAGCGACGGCGGCGAGCCGGGGATCGGCACCAGCGGCACGTCCACGCTCGCGTCGAGCCGCGGGACCGAGGACAGCAGGCCCCAGGTGTAGGGGTGGTCCGGGGTCTCCAGGACCTCCTCCTTGGTGCCGCGCTCGACGACCCGGCCGCCGTACATCACCATCACGTCGTCGGCGAGGTCCGCGATGACGCCCAGGTCGTGGGTGATGAAGATGATCGCGGTGCCGAACTCGCGCTGGAGGTCCTTGAGCAGGTCGAGGATCTGCGCCTGCACGGTGACGTCGAGCGCGGTCGTCGGCTCGTCCGCGATGAGCAGCTCCGGGTCGCAGACCAGGGCCATCGCGATCATCGCGCGCTGGCGCATGCCGCCGGAGAACTGGTGCGGGTAGTCGTCCACCCGCATGTCCGGCTGCGGGATGCCGACCCGGCGCAGCATCTCCACCGCCCGCGCCCGGGCCTCCTTCTTCGAGCACCCGGTGTGCTTCGCGTACACCTCGCCGATCTGCCGGCCCACCGTGTGGTACGGCGAGAGCGACGTCAGCGCGTCCTGGAAGATCATCGACATCTTGTTGCCGCGGAGCTTCTCCAGCGTCCGGTCGCCCGCCCCGGTCAGCTCCTGCCCGTCCAGCACGATCGAGCCCTCGACGGTCGTCGACCGCTTGTCGTGCAGCCCGAGGATCGTCAGGTTCGTGACCGACTTCCCCGACCCCGACTCACCCACGATGCCGAGCGTCTTCCCGCGCATCAGGTCGAACGACAGCCCGTCGACCGCCTTGACGGTGCCGTCCTCGGTCGAGAAGTGGACCTTGAGGTCGCGGACGGAGAGGAAGGGGGTCTCGGCAGGGGCCGCGGCGGAGGCCGTCGCGGGGTCTGCCGCCGTGCGCTTGTCGAAGCTGGTCACGGGATCGCTCCTGGGTGGTGCGGTGGGGGGACGGTGCGGGTCGGGGAGGGGCCGGGGCCCGGCCCGGTGGGACGGGCCTCTGCGGGAGCCGAGGGCAGCCGGCCGGGCGGTGCTCCCGGCGAGATGCCGGACGGCCGGGTGCGGCGAGGTGCGGGTGCGGCGACTCCCGGCGGGCCCCGCGCGCCTCAGGCGAGGCGGATGCGGGGGTCGATCAGGGCGTAGACCGCGTCGACGGCGATGTTGAAGAGCACGATCGCGCCGGCGGCGAGGACCGTGACGCCGAGCAGCATCGGCAGGTCGCTGGAGGGGACCGCGTCCACGGCCAGCGTGCCGATCCCCTGGAGGCTGAAGACCTTCTCGGTGATCATCGCGCCGCCGATGAGGACGCCGAGGTCGATCCCGAAGATCGTCACGATCGGCCCCATCGCCCCGCGCCACGCGAACCGGAAGAACACCGACCGGCCGGACATGCCCTTCGCCCGGGCCGTGCGCACGTAGTCCTCGCCGAGCTGGTCGACCAGCTGCGAGCGCGTCATCCGGGTGTAGTTCGCGGTGAAGATCAGCGACAGCACCAGCCACGGGATGATGAGCCCCGAAGCCCACCCGACCGGGTTCTTGGTGAACGGCGTGTAGTTCGGGTTGTCCAGCAGCCCCAGCTGGTTGACCAGCAGGAACATCGCCACGTACCCGATGAAGTAGATCTGCATCGACGACGCGAGCAGCGACGCCCCGCTCGCGATCTTGTCGACCGCCTTCCCGCGCTTCACCGCGGCGACCATCCCGAGCCCCACCCCGATGATCAGGAACAGCACCGCCGCGCCCGCCGCCAGCGACAGCGTCAGCGGCAGCCGGTCCGCGATCATGCCCGTGACCATCTCCTGCTTCGTGAACGAGTACCCGAAGCACGGCGCGCTGCAGTACCCGTTCCCCCCGAAGTCCCGCCCCACGAAGATCGCCGTCAGCCAGTGCCAGAACTGCAGCGGCAGCGACTCGTCCATCCCCATGTTCGCCTTCACCTGCTGCAGCAGCTCCGGCGTGCAGAGCTTCCCGCAGGCCAGCCGCGCGGGGTCGCGCGGCACCGCGTAGAAGAGGAAGAACGTGACGGCGCTGATGATCAGCAGGATCACGAGTGCGCCGAGGGTCCGGCGGACGAGGAAGCGGAGCATGGGGGGAGACTTTCTGACGAACAGATGGAGCCTGGGAGTCCGGCCCGGAGGCTGCAGAACAATTCAGCCCGAGCCGGCAAAACCATCCAGCCCGGCCGGCGATTGAGGCCACCGGGCGGAGCCCGGTACCCGCGGCGGAGCCGCGAAGACCGCGTTGCCGGCCGCCCAAGGCCCTCGCGCCGCGAGGCGCGAAGCCGCCCGGCGAGGGACTGGGGGAA
>NZ_JBHWZH010000261.1:0-3638 GCF_042728285.1 Streptomyces sp. NPDC060194
GACCGGCGACCACCGCCAACCGCCCGCATCCTGTCACGAATTGACGGCGTACCATGTGAAGCGTGAGGACCACCCCTGCGAAGCGGGCGTTCAAGTACCGCTTCCGTCCGACCGATGCGCAGGCGGCGGAGCTGTCGCGCACGTTCGGCTGTGTGCGGAAGGTCTACAACCTCGCCCTCTCGGCACGCACGGAAGCATGGGCGCGGCAGGAGCGGGTGAACTACAACCAGTCATCGGCGATGTTGACGGCCTGGAAGAAGACCGAGGAACTCACCTACCTGAACGAGGTGTCCTCGGTCCCCCTCCAGCAGGCGCTGCGGCACCTGCAGGCGGCGTTCGCCGCCTTCTACGCCAAGCGGGCAAGGTACCCGCGCTTCAAGAGCAGGAAGAGGTCGCGGAGGTCGGCGGAGTACACCACCAGCGCCTTCCGGTTCCGCGACGGCCACCTGACCCTGGCGAAGATGACGGAGCCGCTCGACATCGTCTGGTCCCGCCCCCTCCCGGCGGGGGCGAGCCCGTCGACGGTGACGGTGTGCCAGGACGCGGCGGGGCGCTGGTTCGCATCCCTGCTCGTCGAGGACCCGACCGTGAAGCCGCTGCCCGCAACCGGTGCGGCGGTCGGTGTCGATGTCGGGCTCGACCACCTGCTGACCCTCTCCACCGGCGAAACGGTCGCCAACCCGAGGCACGAGCGGCGCGACCGCGCCCGCCTCGCGAAGGCCCAGCGGCGGCTCGCCCGCAAGGCCCCGGGGGACGGGGCCAATCGGATCAAAGCCCGCCGTGCGGTCGCCCAGGTGCACGCCAGGATCGCCGACCGCAGGCGCGACCACTTGCACAAGCTCACCACTCGGCTCGTTCGTGAGAACCAAACGATCGTGATCGAGGACCTCACCGTCCGCAACATGGTGAAAAGCCGGAGCCTGGCGCGCGCCATCAGCGACGCGGCGTGGGCGGAGTTCCGGAGCATGCTGGAGTACAAGGCCCGGTGGTACGGCCGCGAAGTCATCGCGGTCGACCGCTGGTTCCCCTCCTCCAAGCTCTGCTCGACCTGCGGCGCACTGCAGGCGAGGATGCCGCTGCACGTCCGCACCTGGATGTGCGCCTGCGGGGCGACCCACGACCGGGACGTCAACGCGGCGAAGAACCTTCTGGCCGTCGGGCTGACGGCATCGGTCTGTGGAGCTGGTGTGAGACCTCAACGGAGAACTCCGGGCGGGCAGCCGGCGGTGAAGCAGAAAACCCAACGGCGCGAGCCGTAGGAACCCCTCCTTCAGGAGGGGGAGGTCAAACGGAGAGTGTGGCCCGCCGGTAGCTCGATCCGTCACGCGTCCGGGCCAGGAGCCCGTCGATCACGCAGTACCGGCGCAGGGCCGCCACGTCCTCGTGGACCGTGCGGAACGCGGTGTTCACCTCCGCCTCGGACAGGTCGCGCCCCGGTTCGAGGAGCGCCTCCACGAGGTACTCCAGCAGCTCGCGCCGCACGGCCGGCCGCACCGGCACGCTCACCAGCCGTCCGTGCCGGAAGAACCCCGTCAGCCGCGCCGGCGGCTCGGACAGCGGCCCGTGGTCGCCCGCGCGCCGCTCCGCGGCCTCCCGCAGCGCCTCCTGGAACACCTCCGCGCGTCCGACGAGCAGTCCATCGGCCCCTCGCTTGACCAGCCCGGCCGCCATCAGCCGCCCCAGGTGCTTGCGGACGGCCCGCGGGTCGAGCCCGTCGGGGTCCGCCCCGTCGGCGACGACGACGGCCGCGTAGAGGGCGAGCCGCTCGGGGTCGGCGAGGGCGGAGAGGATGCGCTCCATGGGATGACGGCCTTCCGGCAGACGACGGGACGCGCCAGTCTCACCCGCCGGAAGCCGTCACCGCACGCGATTAACCCCCGTCGCTCAACGCCCGCGCAGCGTCCGGTACTTCGCGACCAGCGCGGTCGTCGACGCGTCGAGCCCGGGGACGTCCGCGCCCTCGGTGAGCGCGGGCTCGACCTTCTTCGCGAGCACCTTGCCCAGCTCGACGCCCCACTGGTCGAAGGAGTCGATGTTCCAGACCGCGCCCTGGACGAACACCTTGTGCTCGTAGAGGGCGATGAGCTGGCCGAGGACGGACGGGGTCAGCGTCTCGGCGAGGATCGTCGTGGTGGGGTGGTTGCCCCGGAAGGTCTTGTGCGGGACGAGCTCCTCGGGCACGCCCTCGCCGCGCACCTCCTCCGGCGTCTTGCCGAAGGCGAGCGCCTGGGTCTGGGCGAAGAAGTTCGCCATCAGCAGGTCGTGCTGGGCGACGAGGCCGGGCAGCAGGTCGCTCACGGGGCGGGCGAAGCCGATGAAGTCGGCGGGGATCAGCTTGGTGCCCTGGTGGATCAACTGGTAGTACGCGTGCTGCCCGTTGGTGCCGGGGGTGCCCCAGACGACGGGGCCGGTCTCCCAGTCGACGGGCTCGCCGTCCCGGTCGACGGACTTGCCGTTGGACTCCATGTCGAGCTGCTGGAGGTAGGCGGCGAACTTCGACAGGTAGTGGCTGTAGGTCAGGACGGCGTGCGACTGCGCCCCGTGGAAGTTGCCGTACCAGATGCCGAGGAGGCCGAGGAGCAGCGGCGCGTTCTCCTCCGGCGGGGCGGTGCGGAAGTGCTCGTCGACGAGGTGGAAGCCGGCCAGCATCTCGCGGAACGCGTCCGGGCCGATCGCGATCATCAGCGAGAGGCCGATGGCGGAGTCGAAGGAGTAGCGGCCGCCGACCCAGTCCCAGAACTCGAACATGTTCGCGGTGTCGATGCCGAAGTCCGCGACCTTCTCGGCGTTGGTCGACAGCGCCACGAAGTGCTTCGCGACGGCCTCCTGACCGGCCCTCAGCTCGGTGAGCAGCCAGTCACGGGCGGAGGTGGCGTTGGTGATCGTCTCGATGGTGGTGAAGGTCTTCGAGGCGACGATGAACAGCGTCTCGGCGGCGTCGAGGTCGCGGACGGCCTCGTGCAGGTCGGCGCCGTCGACGTTGGAGACGAAGCGGACGTCGAGGCCGCGGTCGGTGAAGGCGCGCAGCGCCTCGTAGGCCATGGCGGGGCCGAGGTCGGAGCCGCCGATGCCGATGTTGACGACCGTGCGGATGCGCTTGCCCGTGTGGCCGGTCCACGCGCCGGAGCGGATCTGGTCGGCGAAGCCGGCCATCTTGTCGAGGACGGTGTGCACGGCCGGGACGACGTTCTCGCCGTCGACCTCCACGACCGCCTCGCGGGGGGCGCGCAGGGCGGTGTGCAGGACCGCGCGGTCCTCGGTGGTGTTGATCCGCTCGCCGCGGAACATCGCGTCGCGCAGCTCGGCTACGCCGGCGGAGGCGGCCAGCTCGCGGAGCAGGCGCAGGGTCTCGTCGGTGACCAGGTGCTTGGAGTAGTCGAGATACAGGTCGCCGACCTGGAGGGTCCGGGCGGTGCCCCGGTCCGGCTCCGCGGCGAAGAGCTCCCGCAGGTGCGTGCCCTCCAGCTGCTCCCGGTGCTTGGCCAGCGCGGTCCACTCGGGCGTCTGGTTGAGCCTGCTCCGGCTTTCAGCGTTCATCTCGGACATCCGTCCATTCTTCTCGAACCTGCGTACTTGACCCCGCTGTACCCCCAACCTAGTTGATCAGCCGCACAAGGAGACGGCCGGACGCTTTCCGG
>NZ_JBHWZH010000262.1:0-3628 GCF_042728285.1 Streptomyces sp. NPDC060194
AAACGCCCGGTTACATTCCGAACCCGGAAGCTAAGCCTCACAGCGCCGATGGTACTGCAGGGGGGACCCTGTGGGAGAGTAGGACGCCGCCGAACTCCATTTAGCCTCAACCCCCGCCCACTGGGCGGGGGTTGAGGCATTTCCGCGTCCACACGAGTTCACTCGGCAGCCACCGGAACCGCCCCCTACCCCTACTGCGGTCGAGCCCCGACCTGAGGGTAGGGTCAGGACGAATCATCGGCGCATTCATCAGCAGGAGGCCCCCGGGTGGAGGTCCAGGAGACTCGGGTCCAGACGGATCGAGTGCTCACCATCCCGAACATCCTGAGCATGGCCCGCCTCGTCGGCGTGCCGCTCTTTCTGTGGCTGATCCTCAGGCCGGAGTTCGGTGGCCCCAAGAGCGACGGCTGGGCGCTCCTGGTCCTCATGCTCAGCGGGATCACCGACTATCTGGACGGAAAGCTCGCCCGCCGCTGGAACCAGATCAGCCGACTCGGCCGGCTGCTCGACCCCGCGGCCGACCGGCTGTACATCCTGTCCACCCTGGTAGGGCTCACCTGGCGGGACATCCTGCCCCTGTGGGTCACCGTCGCCCTGCTGGCCCGCGAGGCCATGCTCCTGGTGATGGTGGGCATCCTGCGCAAGCACGGCTATCCGCCGCCCCAGGTGAACTTCCTCGGGAAGGCCGCGACGTTCAACCTCATGTACGCGTTTCCGTTGCTGCTGCTCAGTGACGGCGACGGGTGGCTGGCGTCACTCGGTGCTATTTTCGGATGGGCGTTCGCAGGATGGGGTACAACCCTGTATTGGTGGGCAGGAATCCTTTACGTGGTTCAGGTCCGCCGTCTCGTGAGGGCGGACGCCACGGCCGATTGAGCTTGCCGGTGGGCAGCCATGCAGTGGCCGATGCCCGCAGTCCTCAGGAGCGGGCATCAATGCGGGCAGGCGAAGTCGGTCCTACCGTCATCGTTACAGGAGGACGCTTCCGACATGAAGGCCGTCGTGATGGCTGGAGGCGAGGGCACCCGCCTTCGCCCCATGACCTCGAGCATGCCCAAGCCGCTTCTTCCGGTCGCCAACCGGCCGATCATGGAGCACGTGCTGCGGCTGCTCAAGCGGCATGGGCTCAATGAGACCGTCGTGACCGTGCAGTTCCTCGCCTCCCTCGTCAAGAACTACTTCGGGGACGGCGAAGAGCTCGGCATGGAGCTCACCTATGCCAACGAGGAGAAGCCACTCGGCACCGCCGGCAGCGTCAAGAACGCCGAGGAGGCGCTGAAGGACGACGCCTTCCTCGTCATATCCGGTGACGCGCTCACCGACTTCGACCTGACCGACCTGATCCGTTTCCACAAGGAAAAGGGCGCGCTGGTCACGGTCTGCCTCACCCGGGTGCCGAATCCGCTGGAATTCGGCATCACCATCGTCGACGACGAAGGCAAGGTCGAGCGCTTCCTGGAGAAGCCGACCTGGGGCCAGGTCTTCTCGGACACGGTGAACACCGGCATCTACGTGATGGAACCCGAGGTGTTCGACTACGTCGAGGCCGACACCTCCGTCGACTGGTCCGGCGACGTCTTCCCCCAGCTGATGAAGGAAGGCAAGCCCATCTACGGCTACATCGCCGAGGGCTACTGGGAGGACGTCGGCACCCACGAGAGCTACGTCAAGGCCCAGGCCGACGTCCTCGAGGGCAAGGTCGATGTCGAGATCGACGGCTTCGAGATCTCGCCCAGCGTCTGGGTCGCCGAGGGTGCCGAGGTGCACCCCGACGCCGTCCTGCGCGGGCCGCTCTACATCGGCGACTACGCCAAGATCGAGGCCGGCGTCGAGATCCGCGAGCACACCGTCGTCGGGTCCAACGTCGTCGTCAAGGAGGGAGCCTTCCTCCACCGGGCCGTGCTCCACGACAACGTCTACATCGGGCAGCACAGCAATCTCCGCGGCTGCGTCGTCGGCAAGAACACCGACATCATGCGGGCGGCCCGCATCGAGGACGGGGCCGTGATCGGCGACGAGTGCCTCGTGGGCGAGGAGTCGATCGTCCAGGGCAACGTCCGGGTCTACCCGTTCAAGACCGTCGAGGCCGGCGCCTTCGTCAACACCTCCGTCATCTGGGAGTCGCGCGGCCAGGCGCACCTGTTCGGCGCCCGCGGCGTCTCCGGGATCCTGAACGTCGAGATCACACCCGAGCTCGCCGTGCGGCTGGCCGGCGCGTACGCGACGACCCTGAAGAAGGGCTCGACCGTCACGACCGCCCGAGACCACTCCCGGGGCGCCCGCGCGCTCAAGCGGGCCGTGATCTCCGCGCTCCAGGCGAGCGCCATCGATGTACGGGACCTGGAGAACGTCCCGCTGCCCGTCGCGCGCCAGCAGACCGCGCGGGGCAGCGCCGGCGGCATCATGATCCGGACCACGCCCGGGGTGCCCGACTCCGTCGACATCATGTTCTTCGACGAGCGCGGCGCGGACCTGTCCGCCGGCGGCCAGCGCAAGCTGGACCGTGTCTACGCGCGGCAGGAGTACCGGCGCGCGTTCCCGGGCGAGATCGGGGACCTGCACTTCCCGTCCAGCGTCTTCGACTCCTACACCGGCTCGCTGCTGCGCGACATCGACACCTCCGGCATCGCCGACTCCGGGCTCAAGGTCGTCGTGGACGCCTCGAACGGCAGCGCCGGTCTCGTGCTGCCGAGCCTCCTGGGCCGGCTCGGCGTCGACGCGCTCACGATCAACCCGGGTCTCGACGAGGCCCGGCCCACCGAGACCGGCGACGCCCGCCGCTCCGGTCTCGTCCGGCTCGGCGAGATCGTCGCCTCGGCCCGCGCCGCCTTCGGCGTGCGGTTCGACCCGGTCGGCGAGCGGCTCTCCCTCGTCGACGAGCGCGGGCTGATCATCGAGGACGACCGCGCCCTGCTCGTCATGCTCGACCTGGTGGCGGCCGAGCGCCGCAGCGGCCGCGTGGCGCTGCCCGTGACGACCACCCGGATCGCCGAGCAGGTGGCCGCGTACCACGGCACCCAGGTGGAGTGGACGACGACCTCGCCCGACGACCTCACGCGGGTCGGCCGGGAGGAGGGCACCATCTTCGGCGGCGACGGCCGCGGCGGGTTCATCGTCCCGGAGTTCAGCAGCGTGTTCGACGGCACGGCCGCGTTCGTCCGGCTGCTCGGCCTGGTGGCCCGCACCCAGCTCACGCTGAGCCAGATCGACGCGCGGATCCCGAAGGCGCACATGCTCAAGCGGGACCTGGCGACGCCGTGGGCGGTCAAGGGGCTCGTCATGCGCCGGGTGGTCGAGGAGGCCGGCGACCGCTCCGTGGACACCACGGACGGCGTGCGGGTCGTCGAGGCCGACGGACGCTGGGTGATGGTCCTGCCGGACCCGGCGGAGGCCGTCACGCACCTGTGGGCCGAGGGCCCCGACGAGGCGTCCGCCCAGGCCCTGCTCGACGAGTGGGCCGCCGTCGTGGACAGCGCCGGCCGCTGATCGCCCGGGTGTGCCGGACCGTCCGTCGCGGACCGGGGCCGCCCCCCCCGGGGGGCCGTAGGGGGGGGTTGCCGCCCAAATCGACCCGGTGGGGGCAGGGGGCGCCCGCGCCCCCACCGGGCCACGCCCCCCCCGGGGGATA
>NZ_JBHWZH010000263.1:0-3441 GCF_042728285.1 Streptomyces sp. NPDC060194
GAGCGAACACCGCGCGGAGGGCCGTCGGCGTTCCGAAGTCCCCCTGCGACGCGCCTCCGAGCGGACGGTCGACACGGAGGCGCTTCGCACCCGGCGGGACCGGGGGTGGACGGCCGTCCAGGTGTTCGGACGAGGGAGGTGTTCCGCTTCTTCGGGCGGATAGGCTGGTGGGATGACGCGAGCTGAGCAGCCACCGGTCGTGAACCCGGCCGCCGACGACTCCCTAGCCGCAGATTCGCGTGAGCGCTCCGTGCGCGCGCTGCTGCGGGTGCCCGCCCTCCGCCGGTTGTGGAGTGCGCAGCTCACCGGGGGTGTCGGCGACTCGCTCGCCCTTCTTGTCCTCGTCGTGCTCGCCATGCACGCGGCGATCGTCGAGGGCTCCTTCGGAGGCCGCTACCAAGGGGTGGCGCTCGCCATCGCGATCGTGTTCGCGGTCCGCGCCCTCGCCACGCTCCTCTTCGGCGCGGTCCTGCTCGGCCCGCTGACGTCGCTCACCGGGCCCGAGGGCCCGCTGAACCGCCGCTGGACCATGATCGGCGCCGACGCCGTCCGCGCCGTACTGATGATCATCGCGCCGCTGTGGATCGACTGGACGCCGGACAACGCGCTGGCCGTCGTCCTGGTCACCGTTTTCGTCCTGGGCGTCGCCGAACGCTTCTGGACGGTCGCCAAGGACGGCGCCGCCCCGGCGCTGCTGCCCGCGCCCCCGATCGAGGGCGCGGCCGTCCGCCCGCTGCCCGACCGGCTCGGCGCGCTGCGCCGCCTGTCGCTGCGCACCGACTTCGTCGCCCTGCCGCTGGCCGCGGCCGCCTTCGTGTTCGTCACGCTGATGAGCAACCTGCTCGCCGCGGGCTTCGCCTGGTTCGGCGGCCACCAGGTCGCGCTCGCCTCGTACGTCGCCGCGGGGCTCTTCGCCGCGTCGGTCTCCGTCATCTACCTGATCGAGCTGCCGGACGACGCCACGCCGCGCGCCCGGTCCCCCCTGGAGGGGCTGCGCCGGCCGTCGTCCGCGGGCGCGGGTCCCGACAAGGGCCGCACCGGCGCGATCCCGCTCCTGGTGCTCTGCTGCGCGGCCGTCGCCGGGGCGGTCGCCGCCGCGGTCGCCGTCGCCGTCCTGCAGGCCGTCGCGCTCGACGGCGGGCCGGTCCTCTACGGACTGCTCGTGCTCGGGCTGACCGGCGGCACCGTCGCCGGCATCCGCACCGCGCCGTCGGTGCTGCCCGCCCTCTCCCGGCGCCGCCTCCTGGCGCTCGCGACGGCGCTCACCGGCGTGGCGCTGCTCGGGCTCGGCCTGGTGCCCGACACCGCGACCGCGCTCCTGATCGCGGCGGTCGCCGGCTGGACGGCCGGTGTGGCCGCCCGGACGGGCCACGGGCTGCTCGACCAGGAGACCGAGGAGTTCCGCCGGAGCCGCGTCACCGACCACCTGCAGGCGGTAGCCCGGGTCTCCGTGGCGGTCTCCGCGATCCTCGCGCCGGTCGTCGCCGGCGCCATCGGCTACCACCGGCTCGGCAGCGGCAAGTTCGTCCTGGCGCACTCCGGCTCCGCCTACACCCTGATGCTGGCGGGCGCCCTGCTGCTCCCGGTCGCCGCCCTGGTCCTCGCCAAGCTCGACGACCGCTCGGGCGTCCCGCTCCGCCGCGACCTGCGCGACGCGCTGGCCGGCCCCGCCGACCCCGTCCGCACGTCCACGGCGAACGGTTTCTTCATCGCCCTGGAGGGCGGCGACGGGGCCGGCAAGTCGACGCAGGCGGAGGCGCTCGCGGAGTGGATCCGCGCCAAGGGGCACGAGGTCGTCGTGACCCGCGAGCCCGGTGCCACGCCGGTCGGCAAGCGCCTGCGGTCGATCCTCCTGGACGTCTCCAGCGCAGGCCTGTCGCACCGCGCGGAGGCGCTGCTCTACGCGGCGGACCGCGCGGAGCACGTCGACACCGTCGTCCGCCCCGCCTTGGAGCGCGGCGCGATCGTCATCTCCGACCGCTACATCGACTCCTCGGTCGCCTACCAGGGGGCCGGTCGCGACCTGTCGCCGACCGAGATCGCCCGGATCTCCCGCTGGGCGACCGACGGCCTCGTCCCGCACCTCACCGTGCTCCTGGACGTCTCCCCGGAGGCCGCCCGCGAGCGCTTCACCGAGGCGCCCGACCGCCTGGAGAGTGAGCCCGCCGAGTTCCACCACCGGGTGCGCTCCGGCTTCCTGACCCTGGCCGCCGCGGACGCGGGCCGCTACCTGGTCGTCGACGCCGCCCAGGACCCCGAGTCCGTCACCACCGTCGTGCGGCACCGGCTCGACCGGATGCTGCCGCTGAGCGCCGCCGAGATCCAGGCGCGCGAGGAGGCCCGCAGGGCCGCCGAGGAGGAGGCGCGGCGCAAGGCGGAGGAGGAGGCCGCGCGGAAGGCCGAGGAGGAGCGGCTGGAGCGCGAGCGCCAGGAGCAGCTCGCCAAGCTGCGGGCCGAGGAGGAGGAGCGCAAGCGGCGCGAGCTGGAGGAGGCGCGGCGCCGCGAGGAGGAGCGCAAGGCCGAGGAGGAGCGGCAGCGCCAGGAGGAGGCGCGGCGGCAGGCGGAGGCCGAGGCCGCCCGGAAGGCCGCCGAGGAGGAGGCGCGCGCCGCCGAGCAGGCGCGGCTGCGCAAGCAGGCCGAGGAGGAGGCCCGGCTGCGGGCCGAGGCCGAGGAGCGCCGCCTGGAGAAGCAGCGCAAGGCCGAGGAGGCGCTGGTCCGCGCGGAGGCCGCCCGGCGGGCCGCCGCCGAGGACGCGGCGCGGGCCGAGGCCGAGCGGGCCGCCGCGGCGGCCGAGGCCGCGGAGCGGACCCGGGCGGAGGAGCGCGAGCGGGCGCGTGCGGAGGCCGAGGAGCGGTCCCGGGCCGAGGCCCGGTCGCGGGCCGAGAACGGCCCCTCCGACAACGAGACGACGCTGCAGACGCCGGTGGTCCGGCCCGACCGGCGCCCCGAGGAGTCGGAGAGCGACGCCGAGCGGACGGCCGTTCTGCCGTCGGTGCCCCAGGGGGGCGACCGCCGGGACGACGCTCCCCAGGGCGGCGGTCGCGACGCCGAGCGCACCCAGGTGCTGCCCCGCGCGGACCGCGATCTGGAGGACACCGCCGTGATCCCGCCCGTGCGGGACGCGCGGTCGGCCGACGACCCCGCCGACCGGGTCCCGGGCGGCTTCTTCCGCGACGAGCCCGCCGGTGCACCGCGCCGCGCGCCGGAGGACGACACCGCCCGGACCGCCGAGCTGCCGCAGCTCGACGAGTCGGGCCGCCCCCGGCAGCGTCCGCGCTCGGACTGGGCGGAGGAGACCCCGCTCGACGACCTCCCGTCGCTGGCCGACGAACTGCTCGGCCGCCGCAGGGACGACGAGGACGACGACGAGGGCGAACGCGGAGCGCGCCGCCGCCGCTGACCCCGGTCCAGCCCTGACCGTAGAAGGGCACGCCGACGACC
>NZ_JBHWZH010000264.1:0-3430 GCF_042728285.1 Streptomyces sp. NPDC060194
CTGCTCGCGGTGGCGCCGGGCGAACCGGTCGGAGGCGAGGCGGCGCACCGGAGGGCGGGGCCGGACGAAGACGCCCCGGCCGTGCTCGGCGTGGACCAGTCCCTCGCCCTGGAGGACGGAGAATGAGTTCCGGACCGTCATCCGGGAAACGCCGTAGTGCTCGACCAGTTCAGCCTCCGAGAGCAGCTTCTCGCCCTCCTTGAACGCCCCCGGGACGGCCGGCCGCTGCCGTTCCGGATACGGCGCAGAATCGATTTGTCAACACGGGGCCGCGGCGCTCATAGTCCCTGGGTGACTCCCACCGCCCCCAAGGCCTCTCGCATGCCCGCCTGGGCGAGCCGCAACTACTCCCTGCTGACCGCGGCCGCCGTCGTCACCAACCTCGGCGCGCACGGCGCGCTGATCGCGGCCGCGTTCGCGGTCCTGGACTCCGGCGGTGACGCGGGCGACGTCGGCCTGGTGGCGATGGCCAGGACGCTCCCCCTGGTGCTGTTCCTGCTCATCGGCGGCGCGGTCGCCGACCGGCTGCCCCGGCACCGGGTGATGGTCGCGGCCAACGCGGTCAACTTCGTCTCGCAGGGCGCCTTCGCCCTCCTCGTCCTCACCGGCGACCCGCAGCTGTGGCAGATGATGCTGCTGACCGCGCTCGGCGGCACCGGACAGGCCTTCTTCAACCCGGCCGCCGAGGGCATGCTGCTGTCCAGCGTCAAGGGCGAGCAGGCCAGCCGGGCCTTCGCGGTCTTCCGGATGGCGATGCACGGGGCGGCCATCGGCGGCGCCGCGCTCGGCGGCGCGATGATCGCCGCCATGGGCCCCGGGTGGGTCCTCGCCGTCGACGCCGCCGCCTTCCTCGTCGCCGGCTCGCTGCGCGCCTTCCTCGACGTCGGCCACGTCCCCGACCGCGAGCCCGGCGGGGGGCTCCTCGCCGATCTGCGCGACGGCTGGAAGGAGGTCGCCTCCCGGCCGTGGCTGTGGGCGATCGTCCTGCAGTTCACGGTGGTCGTCGCCGTGGTCGGCGCGGCCGAGTCGGTCTACGGGCCGCTGGTCGCCGAGGACTCCCTCGGCGGGGCCGCCCCCTGGGGTCTCGCGCTCGGCGCGTTCGGCGTCGGCACGCTGCTCGGCGCGCTGCTGATGATGCGCTGGAAGCCGCGCCGGCTGCTGTTCGCCGGCTCCCTGTGCGTCTTCCCGCTGGCCCTGCCCTCGGCCGGGCTCGCCGTGCCGCTGCCGCTGGCCGGGCTCGCGCTGGTGATGTTCGTCAGCGGCGTGGCGATCGAGGTGTTCGGCGTGACCTGGATGACGGCGCTGCACCAGGAGATCCCCGAGGACAAGTTCTCCCGCGTCGCCGCCTACGACTGGTTCGGCTCGGTGGCCATGCTGCCGGTCGCCACCGCGCTCGCGGGCCCCGCCGAGTCCGCATTCGGCCGCTCGCAGGCGCTGTGGGGATGCGCGGGCCTGGTGGTGCTCGTGACGGCGCTGGTCCTGCTCGTGCCGGACGTCCGCAACCTCACCCGGCGCTCCAAGGAGGTCGCCCGCAGCGAGGTCCCGCAGGTCACCGGCCCCGTCTCAGCCGATGCCGAAGGAACCGTCGGGCGGCTCGGGTGACCCCACGGCGTCCGCGTCCCGCACCGGGACCGCGTCGCCGATGAGCCGGTCCACGGCGGCTCCGCGCTCCACCCGCGCGGGGAAGACGTCCGAGGCCGTCCGCCGGGCCAGCTCCGCCGTGTCGATCTCCTCGCGCGCGGCGAGCAGGACGACGTTGCCGAAGCGGCGGCCGCGCAGCACCCCGGGCTCGGCGACCAGCGCCACGTGGCCGAGGACGGCGCGGAACGTCGCCAGTTGGGAGCGCAGGAAGTTGAACGGGGCGCCGTCGGCGAGGTTCGCCGCGTAGAGACCGCCGGGCCGCAGGACCCGTTCCGCCTCGCGCGCGTACTCCACCGACGTGAGGTGCGCGGGCACCCGGGAGCCGCCGAAGACGTCGGCCACCAGCAGGTCGGCGCTGCCGTCTCCCGCCCGCCCGAGCCACTCCCGGGCGTCATCGCCGTGCACCCGCACCCCCGAGCCCGCCGGCAGCGGGAGCCGCTCGGCGACCAGCGCGAGCAGCCCGCGGTCCGCCTCGACGACCTCCTGCCGCGATCCGGGGCGGGTCGCGGCGACGTAGCGGGGCAGGGTGAGGGCGCCCCCGCCGAGGTGCACGACGTCGATCGGCGCGCCGGGCTCGGCGGCCGTGTCCAGGACGTGCGCGAGCCGCCGCACGTACTCGAACTCCAGGTGGGCGGGGTCGTCGAGGTCGACGTACGACTGCGGGGCGCCGTCCACCGTGAGCAGCCAGGCGCGGCGGCGGTCGACGTCGGGCATCAGCTTGGCCGTGCCGCCGTCGACGGTGCGGGTGACGGGGACCGGCTCGTCGGCGTGGCCGGCGTCCGGCGCGGTCGGGGCGGCCCCTTGCGGCGGCGTGTCGGCGGGGGTGCGGGGCGGTTCGCGCATCAAGCCATTGTGCCCGGGCGGCCGGTCCGCCCGTGATCAGCCCCAGACCTTGCGGACGGCGTCCGCCCGTGCCGCGGCCTGGGCGAGTCCCGCGCGGGCCGCGCCGGCCCGCCGCCTCGGGTCGAGGACGTTCCGGCCGAACGCCTTGCGGGCCGCGTCGTCGGGCGTGACGACCGCGACCTGCGCCCCCGCCGCCACGAGCCGGCCGACCTGCTCCCGCAGGGAGGGCACGGGCCCGCCGGACCGGGTCAGCGGGGCGATGACGACCACCCGGGAGCAGCCAGCCGCGAGGTCGGCGTTGACCGGCGAGCGCACTCCGCCGTCGATGTAGCGCTCGGCGCCGATCGTGACCGGCGGCCACACCCCCGGCACCGCGCAGCTGGCGCCGACGGCGGAGACGAGGTCGACGCCGCTGTCCCGGTCGAAGGTCCGCAGCCGCCCGGTCGCCGCGTCGACCGCCGTCACGACGAGCCGCCGCTCCGGCCACTCGTGGGTCAGCAGCCGGCCCGCGATGACCTCGCGCCGGACCGACTCCTCCCCCACCCGCGCCGACAGCGCGAGCCGGCCCATCCGCCGGCCGAAGCCGTCCGCGTCCCGCGCCCGGAGGACCTGCCACAGGTAGCGGGCGGTCAGCCCCGCTCCCATCGACGCGACGGTCTCGTCCTGCGGCGGGGGCAGCTGCCGCTCGTACATCTCCTCGGTACCGAGCACGCCCGAGGCGATCTGGGTGCCGACGACCGATCCGGCCGAGGTGCCGACGATCAGGTCGGCGCCGGTCAGGTCGACGCCCTCGCGGGCCAGTCCGTGGAGGATGCCGATCTCCCAGCCGATGCCGGTGAGTCCGCCGCCGCCGAGTACGAGCGCTGTGTCCGTCATGGCCGCAGGGTAGGCGCCGGGCGGCCGCCCGCACCACGCCCCGGACCCCCGGAACCGTCCGGCGCACCCC
>NZ_JBHWZH010000265.1:0-3339 GCF_042728285.1 Streptomyces sp. NPDC060194
CCCGGGGGCAGTGGACGCCCCCGGGAGGCCGAGTTCAAGCGGCTGTTACTTCTTCAGGAACAGTCGCGTGACGTCGATGTAGCTGGTGGTGCTGGAGTAGCGCGCACCGCCGACGTTGGAGCCGTAGATCTGGAACTGCTTGGTGTAGTAGATCGGGACGGCCGGGTTGATCTCCTCCACGATGTAGTGGTGGAGCTTGTTCCACTCCTCAGTGGCCTTCTCGGGGTCGGTGATGGCGCCGATGCGCTTGATCTCCGAGTTCACCTTCGGGTCGTTGAGGTGCGTGTAGTTCGACGAACCGTCCTGGATCTGGGTGCCGTCGAAGGACGGCGGGATGACGGTCGACGGCGAGGACCAGTCCTGGCCCCAGCCGGTCATGTAGATGTCCAGCTTGTTGTCGACCTTACCGACCTGCTCGTACCAGGTGGCGCCGTCCAGTTCCTTCTTCTGGACGTCGAAGCCGGCCTTGGTCAGGGCGGCCTCGAGGATCACGGACTGCTGCTGGCGGATCGGGGTGTTGGCGTAGGCGTAGGTGAGCTTCATGCCCACCTTGCCCGCCTCCTCCAGCATCTTCTTCGCCGCGGCCGGGTCGCCGTTGCGCTTCTTGAGCTTGCCGAACGGGTCGTAGTCCGCCTCGAAGCCCGGGAGGGTCGGGGCGAGCAGACCACCGGCGACCTCACCGCCGTAGGCGCCGCCGTCGACCGACTGGAACTGCGCGTTCGGCACTGCCATGGCGATGGCGTCCCGGATCTTCTTGTCCTTGATCCGGTCCATGTTCATGTTGAGCTGCCACACGTAGGGCTGGAAGCCCTCGATGGTGCGCTTCTTCGCGGCCGGGTCGCCGATGACCTGCTTGGCCAGCGTGGCGTCGACGGCACCGGTGAACTGGATGCCGTTCTTGGCCTCGCCGCGGTCGGCGAGCAGCCACTCGGTCTGCGACTTGTCGTCGTGGTTCAGGGTGAAGTCGAAACCGTCGACATAGGCGTGGCGGACCGAGTCGGTCTTCGGGTCCCACTGGTCGTTCTTGACCAGCTTGATGGACTTGCCGCGCTTGTACTCGGCGATCTTGTACGGACCGGTCGCGACCGGCTTCGTGTCGTACTTCTCCTTGGTGTCGGTCTTCTCCGGCACCACGGCGTAACCGGCCATCGCCAGCGTCTGCGGCAGGTCGGGGCGCGGCTTGTCGAACTTGAAGACGATCGTCTTGTCGTCCGGGGTCTCCAGGACGGAGTCCGGCAGGTGCTTGTCACCGAAGCCGCCGTCGGGCAGGGCCTTGCGGTACGTGGTGCCCTCACCGGACAGCCACTGCTGCAGGTAAGTCGGACCGTCGGTGATGAAGGTCGCGTAGAGGCGCTCGACCGAGTGGCGGATGTCCGCCGACGTGATCGGGTTGCCGTTGGCGTCCTTGACGCCGTCCTTGAGGGTGTACGTCCAGACCTTGCCGCCCTCGCTCGGCTTGCCGGAGTCGGTCGCCAGGTCGCCGACGACGGTCACGCCGCCCTTCCCGTCCTCCTGGTTCTGCGTCAGACCGCGGTGGATGAGACGGCTCAGGAGACCGGCGTCGGAGACGTAGATCTGGCCCGGGTCGAGGTGCGAGAGGTCGTCCTGCATACGGACGGCGATGGTGCCGCCGGGCTTGGCGCCTTCCAGCTCCTCGGCGGGACCGGTGGAGGCGGCCGCGTCACCGAACTGGACGCCGGCCTGCTGCTCGGCGGCCTTGTTCTTGTCGACGGTCTTGGCGTCGTTCTTGCCGCTACCGCCGTCGTCCGAGCAACCGGTCAGAACCAGGGATCCGGCCGCGAGAGCGACCATGGCCGCGCGCGCCCGACGCGAAGTGAGGAGCTTCATGATGGAGAGTCCACCTACCTGTTGAGTGAGTTGCAGTAGCGCTGCCAGGCGCATCCGGACCAGCGGAGCAGGGGGTGGCAGCACCCCCGGTCTGTGGGGACGCCGTCAGCGCCCGGCCTTCGGGTCGAAGGCGTCCCGGATGGAGTCGCCCAGGAGGTTGAATGTCACGACGAAGACGACCATCGCGATGCCCGGGAAGAACATGTACGTGGGGTCTTCCTTGTAGATGTCGCCGGCGATGGAGAACATCCGGCCCCAGTCCGGTGTCGGCTCCACGAAGCCGACACCGACGAACGAGAGGAAGGCCACGGAGAGCAGGTTGGCGGGGAGCATCAGGGTGCCCTGGACAATCACCGGGCTGATGATGTTCGGGAGCAACTCCTTGCGGATGATCCGCCAGTTGGACGCCCCGCTGATCTTCGCCGCCTCGATGAACTCCCGCTCGCGCAGGGACATCGCGGTGGCACGGATGAGGCGGGCCAGGCCCATCCACCCCAGGAACGTCAGGACCAGGGTGATCGCGATGGCCCGGATGTAGGTGGGCGTCTCGTCCTCGGGGGCCACGAACAGCGCCACGGCGACCGGCATGAAGGCGATGAAGAACAGCTGGCTGGGGAAGGCGAGCAGGAAGTCGCTCAGCCGGCTCAGCCAGTAGTCGACCTTGCCGCCGAAGAACCCCATTGTCAGGCCGAGCAGCACTCCGATGATCACGATGAAGACCGTGACCACCAGTGACATGTACAGCGAGGTCCGCATGCCGTAGATGAGCTGCATGAAGACGTCACGGCCCAGGTTCGGCTCGATGCCGAACCAGTGCTCGCTGGAGATCCCGCCGTAGGGCTCGATCGGGAAGTTGAACATGTCGAGCAGGCCCTGGTCCTGGCCGTACAGCGTGTAGGGGTCCTTGCCGTACAGCTTGGAGATGACCGGGGCGAGGGCGGCGACCGCGAAGTACGCGAAGACGATCGCAGCGCAGATCTTGGCCGTGCGGTCGCGCTTGAGGCGCATCCAGATGAGCTGGCCCGGCGAGCGTCCCACGAGCTCGGACTTGGCCTTCTCGGCGGGTGCGGAGGACGCCTCGGGGTCGAGCTCCGGGACCTTGGTCCCGGCCGCGGCGGTTGGTGTAGGGCCGGACATGAGGTGAGTACCCCCGCACTCGGATTTCGGGTGATGGAACAGGTTGGGAAGGTTTCACTCGGAACCCGACACGGTCGGTGCAAGTTCCATGATTTGAGCGGACTTTCGCAACAGTTCCGGGCCCAGGTCAAGGGGGTACGGGTGTGGGATGTGCTGGCAGGACGCTTCTTGAGCGAAGATATTGCTGATTGACGCGCTTACGTGCTTGACATGTGGGACGGCGGGGCGACATGTCCGGAAAAAGGGCGATCAACTTCGTTAACACTGCCGCAACTTCATCGTCGCAACACCGATATACGAACCCGGCACGCTGAACAACGTACGGCCGTGCGGGTGCCGTAGGCAGGCCGGGAC
>NZ_JBHWZH010000266.1:0-3336 GCF_042728285.1 Streptomyces sp. NPDC060194
CCTCCGCGCGGTGTTCGCTCCGCGCGGAGGGCCGTTCTCGCATGCGGTCCCTGAGGACCCCTGTTTCGCTACTCCGCGGGCTCCGCCGCCGTCTTCGACGCCGTCGCCTTCTTGGCGGTCGTCTTCTTCGCCGCCGAAGCGGTGGCCGTCGTCTTCTTCGCCGCCGTCTTCTTGGCCGCGGTCTTCTTCGCCGGGGCCTTCTTGGCGGTGGTCTTCTTGGCCGTCTTCTTCGCGGTCTTCTTGGCCGGGCCCTTGGCGCGCTTCTCCGCGAGCAGCTCGTAACCGCGCTCAGGGGTGATCGTCTCGACGTCGTCGCCCGACCGGAGGGTCGCGTTGGTCTCGCCGTCGGTCACGTACGCCCCGAAACGGCCGTCCTTGACGACGACCGGCTTCTCGCTGACCGGGTCCGTGCCGAGCTCCTTGAGGGGCGGCTTGGCGGCGGCCCGTCCGCGCTGCTTGGGCTGCGCGTAGATCGCGAGGGCCTCGTCGACGGTGATCGTGAAGAGCTGGTCCTCGGTCTCCAGGGACCGCGAGTCCGTCCCCTTCTTCAGGTACGGGCCGTAGCGGCCGTTCTGCGCGGTGATCTCGACGCCCTCGGCGTCCGTGCCGACCACCCGCGGCAGCGACATCAGCTTGAGCGCGTCGGCGAGCGTGACGGTGTCCAGGGACATCGTCTTGAAGAGCGACGCCGTCCGCGGCTTGACCGCGTTCTTGCCGGTCTTCGGGGTGCCCTCGGGCAGGATCTCGGTGACGTACGGGCCGTAGCGGCCGTCCTTGGCGACGATCTCGCGGCCGGTCTCCGGGTCGGTCCCCAGCTCGAAGTCGCCGCTCGGCTTCGCGAGCAGTTCCTCGGCCAGTTCGACGGTCAGCTCGTCGGGCGCCAGGTCGTCGCGGACGTCGGCCCGCTGGTGGCCCTCGCTGTCCTTCTCGCCGCGCTCCACGTACGGGCCGTACCGGCCGACCCGCAGCATGATCCCGTTGCCGACGGGGAAGCTGGAGATCTCCCGGGCGTCGATCGCGCCCAGGTCGGTGACGAGCTCCTTGAGGCCGCCGAGGTGGTCGCCGTCGCCGTTGCCCGCCTCGGAAGCCGCCCCGAGGGCGTCGCCCGCACCGAAGTAGAACCGCTTCAGCCACGGCACGGACTGCGCCTCGCCGCGGGCGATGCGGTCGAGGTCGTCCTCCATGCGGGCGGTGAAGTCGTAGTCGACGAGCCGGCCGAAGTGCGTCTCCAGGAGGTTGACCACGGCGAACGACAGGAAGGACGGCACCAGGGCGGTGCCCTTCTTGAAGACGTAACCGCGGTCCAGGATCGTGCCGAGGATCGACGCGTACGTCGACGGGCGGCCGATCTCGCGCTCCTCCAGCTCCTTGACCAGCGAGGCCTCGGTGTAGCGGGCCGGGGGCTTGGTGGAGTGGCCGTCGGCGGTGATCTCCTCGGCCGACAGCGCGTCGCCCTCGGCGACCTGCGGCAGCCGGCGCTCACGGTCGTCGAGCTCGGCGTTCGGGTCGTCCGCGCCCTCGACGTAGGCCTTCATGAAGCCGTGGAAGGTGATCGTCTTGCCGGACGCGGAGAACTCGGCCACGCGGCCGTCGGAGGCCGTCCCGGCGATCTTGACGGTGACGGAGTTGCCGACCGCGTCCTTCATCTGGGAGGCGACCGTGCGCTTCCAGATCAGCTCGTAGAGCTTGAACTGGTCGCCGGTGAGGCCGGTCTCCGCGGGCGTGCGGAAGCGGTCGCCGGAGGGGCGGATCGCCTCGTGCGCCTCCTGGGCGTTCTTGACCTTGCCGGCGTAGCTGCGGGGCTTCTCCGGCAGGTAGTCGGCGCCGTACAGCTGCGTGACCTGGGTGCGGGCGGCGCGCACCGCGGTGTCGCTGAGCGTCGTGGAGTCCGTACGCATGTAGGTGATGAAGCCGTTCTCGTACAGCTTCTGGGCCACCTGCATCGTCGCCTTCGCGCCGAAACCGAGCTTGCGCGAGGCCTCCTGCTGCAGCGTCGTCGTGCGGAACGGGGCGTACGGCGAGCGGCGGTAGGGCTTGGACTCGACCGAGCGCACCGCGAAGGAGGTGTCGGCGAGCGCGGCGGCGAGCGCGCGGGCGCCGGCCTCGTCCAGGTGCAGGACGTCGCTCTTCAGCCGTCCGTCCGCGCCGAAGTCGCGGCCCTGCGCGACGCGGCGGCCGTCGACGGTGTTCAGCCGCGCCACCAGCGTCGACGGGTCGGAGGCGTCCCCGCGGCGGCCGGTGGCGAAGGTACCGGTCAGGTCCCAGTACTCCGCCGAACGGAAGGCGATGCGCTCGCGTTCCCGCTCGACGACCAGACGGGTGGCGACGGACTGGACCCGGCCCGCCGACAGCTTCGGCATGACCTTCTTCCACAGGACCGGCGAGACCTCGTACCCGTACAGCCGGTCGAGGATGCGGCGGGTCTCCTGGGCGTCGACCATCCGCTTGTTCAGCTCGCGCGGGCTGGCGACGGCGGCCTGGATCGCGTCCTTGGTGATCTCGTGGAAGACCATCCGGTGCACCGGCACCTTCGGCTTCAGGACCTCCTGCAGGTGCCACGCGATGGCCTCGCCCTCGCGGTCCTCATCGGTGGCGAGGAAGAGCTCGTCGGACTCGGCGAGCAGTTCCTTGAGCTTCTTGACCTGCGCCTTCTTGTCCGCGTTCACGACGTAGATCGGAGCGAACTCGTTCTCGACGTCCACGCCGAGCCGGCGCACCTCGCCCGTGTACCTGTCCGGTACCTCCGCGGCGCCGCTCGGGAGGTCGCGGATGTGCCCCACGCTCGCCTCGACGACGTATCCGGGGCCGAGATAGCCCTTGATCGTCTTCGCCTTGGCAGGCGACTCGACGATGACGAGTCGGCGGCCGCCCTTTGCGGTCTCGCTGGTCGGGGACAACGTGGCTCTTCTCTCCGGTCGGCACTCGGCAGGTCTCGGCCGGCGTCACTGGCGATAACACCGGCGGGTGGTCGCACGGCGAGGATTGTCGTACGAAGGATGCTGCGGAGTGTGACGGTACCTCCCGCCCCCGTGTCAAACGGGAAAAGTGCGCAGCAGCCACTCGGAACGGTAACCCGACTCGCGGCGGTCCTGCCGCCCGGACGGCGGACGCGGGGGCCCTGACGGAGGCGCGGAGGTCGTTTTCCGGCCGCGCCCCGGCGCCTTCCCGGGGCGGGGTCGGGACGACCCGGCCCGGCCTCGCGAGGTGGCTGAGAACATCAGCCCGGTCGGCGGGCGGAAGCCCTGAGGGAACAGCCCGGCCGGCGGGCGGGGCCGCGCGGGCGCAGCCCGTGCGTCCGCGGCGGAGCCGCGAACGGGGGGCGACCGGGGCGAAGCC
>NZ_JBHWZH010000267.1:0-3314 GCF_042728285.1 Streptomyces sp. NPDC060194
CTCCCCCGCCGTACCGGCGGTGCGGGGCGTGGACCTGCGGCTGGAGGCGGGGCAGAAGCTGGGGACGTCAGTCCAGCGGGGGCTGGTCGCGGCGCTCGGCCTGGCGGGGGACGCTCGCGCCGGGGACGCCGGAGGAGGGGCTGAAGCCGTTGCCGAGGGCGCCGGAGAGGCCCTTGAGCGCGTCGCCGATCTCGCTGGGGACGATCCAGAGCTTGTTGGCGTCGCCCTCGGCGATCTTCGGCAGCATCTGGAGGTACTGGTAGGAGAGCAGCTTCTGGTCGGGGTCGCCGGCGTGGATCGCCTCGAAGACGGTGCGGACGGCCTGGGCCTCGCCCTCGGCGCGCAGTGCGGCGGCCTTGGCGTCGCCCTCGGCGCGCAGGATCGCGGACTGCTTCTCGCCCTCGGCGGTGAGGATGGCGGACTGCCGGGTGCCCTCGGCCTGGAGGATCGCGGCGCGCTTGTCGCGGTCGGCGCGCATCTGCTTCTCCATGGAGTCCTGGATGGAGGTGGGCGGCTCGATCGCCTTGAGCTCGACGCGGTTGACGCGGATGCCCCACTTGCCGGTGGCCTCGTCGAGGACGCCGCGCAGGGCCGCGTTGATCTCCTCGCGGGAGGTCAGGGTCCGTTCGAGGTCCATGCCGCCGATGATGTTGCGGAGCGTGGTGACGGTGAGCTGCTCGATGGCCTGGATGTAGCTGGCGACCTCGTAGGTCGCGGCGCGGGCGTCGGTGACCTGGTAGTAGATGACGGTGTCGATGTTGACGACCAGGTTGTCCTGGGTGATCACCGGCTGGGGCGGGAACGGCACGACCTGTTCGCGGAGGTCGATCCGGTTGCGGATCGAGTCGATGAACGGGACGACGATGTTGAGGCCCGCGTTGAGAGTGCGGGTGTAGCGGCCGAAGCGTTCGACGATGGCGGCGCTCGCCTGCGGGATGACCTGGATCGTCTTGATCAGGGCGATGAAGACCAGCACCACCAGGATGATCAGGACGATGATGATCGGTTCCATCGTGTTGTCCCCCGTGCCCTTCGTTCGCGTCGAGGATCTTGGTGATCGAGTCTGGCAGAGTGAACTGCCCGGTGTGTGCCGTTCGTTCGAGATCGGCGGCGGCGCGGTCAGATCACGATGGCAGTGGCGCCGTCGATCTCGACGACGTCGACCTGGCGGCCCGGTTCGAAGCTCTGCGAGGCGTCGAGGGAGCGTGCCGACCACACCTCGCCCGCGAGCTTGATCCGGCCGTCGCTGCCGTCGACCCGTTCCAGGACGACGGCCTGCCGGCCCTTCAGCGCCTCGACGCCGCTGGTGTGCTGCGGCAGTTCGGCGCGCTGCCTGCGGGCCAGCGGGCGCACGACGGCGATGAGGGCGACGGAGACGGCGGCGAAGACGAGGAACTGAGCGACGACACCGCCGCCGATCCCCGCCGTCACCGCGGCGGCGACCGCGCCGACGGAGAGCATGCCGAACTCCGGCATCGCGGTCAGGACGAGGGGGATGCCGAGCAGCACGGCGACGAGGAGCCACCACACCCAGGCCGACCATTCAGTGATGTCCACCCGGTCATGGTAGGGCGAGGGGTCACTTCAGCGGGAGGCCCTGCGCCGACCAGCGGCTTCCGTTCTGCTCGACGACGAGCGGGAGGCCGAAGCAGCGGGAGAGGTTGCGGGAGTTGAGCTCCAGCTCGACGGGGCCGGCGGCGAGCACCTGGCCCTGACGGATCATCAGGACGTGCGTGAAGCCGGGCGGGATCTCCTCGACGTGGTGCGTCACCATGATCATGGAGGGGGCGTAGGGGTCGCGGGCGAGCCGGCCGAGGCGGCGGACGAGGTCCTCGCGGCCGCCGAGGTCGAGGCCGGCGGCGGGCTCGTCGAGGAGGAGCAGCTCGGGGTCGGTCATCAGGGCGCGGGCGATCAGGGTGCGCTTGCGCTCGCCCTCGGAGAGGGTGCCGAAGCGGCGGTCGAGGTACTCGGTCATGCCGAGCCGGTCGAGGAAGGCGCGGGCGCGCTGCTCGTCGACGTCCTCGTAGTCCTCGTTCCAGGTGGCGGTCATGCCGTAGGCGGCGGTGAGGACGGTCTGGAGGACGGTCTGGCGCTTGGGGAGCTTGTCGGCGAGCGCGATGCCGGCGACGCCGATGCGGGGGCGGAGTTCGAAGACGTCGACCTTGCCGAGGGTCTCGCCGAGGATCGTGGCGGTGCCCTTGGAGGGGAAGAGGTAGCTGGACGCCACGTTGAGGAGGGTGGTCTTGCCGGCGCCGTTGGGGCCGAGGATGACCCAGCGCTCTCCCTCCTTCACCGACCAGGAGACCTGGTCCACCAGAGCCCGGCCCTCGCGGACCACGGATACGTCCTCCAGCTCCAGCACATCGCTCATGAGCGCGTTGTCTCCCATTGCAGTCTCGGTGTGTCGCGGGCGCCCTCGGGGGCGGTCACCCGGAAGTGTCCCCGGGTAAAACCTACGCCACCGGTTGTCGGTGGCGTTCCCTAGGCTGGGTGCATGCTCGTCGAACCTCGCTCAGGACGCCTCGCCGCCTGGGGAAATGCGCTTCTTGCCGGACTTGTGTCACCTGACGACGCCGTGCTCGCCGTGGTCGGTCACGACGCGGTGCACCGCGTGGAGGGGCTGCCCGGGGAGCCGGGCCCGGTCGGGCTGACGCTGGCGCTGGGCCGGCTGCGGCGACTGGGGGCGACCGGGCTGCGGGTGGCCCTGCCGGCCTCCGGCCACCCGCTGGGGCTGAGCGGCCCGCCGGAGTTCAACGCGCGGGCGCTGGAGGCCGAGGAGGCGGTCGTGGTGCACGGGGCGGCGTTGGGGCTGGTGCCGGAGGTGTACGAGGCCGGGCCGGAGGGCGATGTGCACGCCGAGGTGCTGTGGCACTGCCTGCCGGTGCGGGAGGCGCCGCCGGCGGACGTGCCGTCGCTCGGCGAGGCGGAGCGGGAGCTGGCGGAGGCGCTGCGGGACGCGACGGCGACGCTGACCCGGCTGGACGTGGCGGGCTCGGGTCCGGTCGCGGAGGCGGCGGTGGACGCGTACCGGGCGCGGGCCGATCGGGGCCGGGAGGTGCTCGCGCCGGGGTACCCGCCGCGGGCGGTGCGGGTGCTGGAGCTGGCGCAGCGGGTGGGGCTGCTGGTGGAGGTGGCGCACGGGAGCGGGACCGGCGGTGCGGTGAGCGCGTCGGAGATCGCGGCCCGGGCGGAGGCGCTGCGACCGGTGGAGCGGGTGGCCCGGCGGGCGCAGGTGGCGGCGTACAACGCGTTCGTGGAGGAGCGGGAGCGGCGCTGAGCGGGGCGCGGACGCGGGAGAGCCCCGCGGACCGGGG
>NZ_JBHWZH010000268.1:0-3290 GCF_042728285.1 Streptomyces sp. NPDC060194
GGCTGCACCCGGATCCGGGAGCAGCCCCACCGCCGTACGTCTGCCTAGGCCGCCGTCTGGACCTGCGTCAACCAGTCGGGCAGCGGGGCCAGTTCGTCCGTGCCCAGCGCGAGGAGCATCGCGTCCGCCGGCGTCGGCTCGAACGGCTGCCGCAGCAGCGGCATCCCCGCCTGCTCCGGCGTCCGCGCCGCCTTGCGGTGGTTGTCCTCCGCGCACGAGGCCACCGTGTTCAGCCAGGTGTCCCCACCGCCCTGCGCCCGCGGCACCACGTGGTCCACCGTCGTCGCCCGCCGGCCGCAGTACGCGCACCGGTGCCGGTCCCGCACCAGCACGCCCCGCCGCGACCACGGCGCGCGTCTTCGGAACGGCACCCGTACGTACCGGCACAGCCGGATCACCTGGGGCACCGGGAGCTCCACCGCCGCCGCCCGCACCCGCAGTCCGGGGTGGGCCTGCTCGACGACCGCCTTGTCGGTCAGGACGAGGACGACGGCCCGGTTCATCGTGACCGTCGACAGCGGCTCGAAGCTCGCGTTCAGCACCAGCGTGTCCCGCACCGTGCCCACCTCCCGTTTCACGGCCCGCGTGGTCGCGGACCCGTGCCGACCCGTCGGCACTCGGTGCCGTCAGGTCAACTCTGGCCGGGTCGGCCGGGATGGACAACGCAATATCCGTGCACACCGGGGGACCTGACCCCGGCCCCCGGCACAAAAAAGAAGCCCGCCTCTGATCTCTCCAAGATCAGAGGCGGGCAAACGCCGACGAGACGCTCAGCCGCCCGCCGGCGCCTCGTACTCGGCCAGCAGGTTGCCCCGCGCGAGCGTGTGGAAGCGCAGGTTGAACCCCACCGCAGCGGGCGGGGTGTCCTCGTCCGGGCCCAGCTTCTCGGTGTCCACCGCGTAGACGGTGAACACGTACCGGTGCCGCTCACCCGACGGGGGCGCCGCACCGCCGAAGTCCTTCGACCCGTAGTCGTTGCGCGCCTGGACGGCGCCCGCCGGCAGGCCCTCGAACTTCCCCGTGCCCGCCCCGGCCGGCAGCTCCGTCACCGACGCAGGGATGTCGAACACCGTCCAGTGCCAGAACCCGCTGCCCGTGGGCGCGTCCGGGTCGAAGCACGTCACGGCGAAGCTCTTCGTCCCCTCCGGGAACCCCTCCCACCGCAGATGCGGCGACGTGTTCCCGGCGGCCTGCACCTGCGCGTCCCCGAGCGTGCCGCCCGCGACGACGTCGTCGCTGGACACCGTGAACGCCGGCACCTGCGGGTGGAAGTCGTGGGGCAGCGGCGGCCTGTTGTCAGTCACGTGAGAAAACCTCCGGTTCGACTCTCGACTGTCGTCCTGCCCCACGAGCCTAGGTCGATTCACACCCAGTTGCGGCGACCGCCCACCTCGGCGATCCAGTGGTTCAGGTAACCGGCCCAGTCGGTGTCCTGGAACGAGGCGAGGCCCACCTGGAACGAGCGGTAGGAGTCGCTGCCCTCGCTGAAAAGGCCCGGCTTCTTGTCCATCTCCAGGATGACGTCCATCTCGCGGTCGTCCGCGACGAACGTCAGCTCCACCTGGTTCAGCCCCCGGTACTGCTGCGGCGGCACGAACTCGATCTCCTGGTAGAACGGCAGCCGCTGCCGGGTCCCGCGGATGTGGCCGCGCTCCATGTCCGCGCTGCGGAACCGGAAACCGAGCTGCGCGAACGCGTCCAGGATCGCCTGCTGGGCCGGCAGCGGGTGCACGGCGATCGGGTCCAGGTCGGTGGAGTCCACGGCCCGGGCGATGTCCAGCTCGGTGCTCACCCCGATGTTCATCCCGTGCAGGTGCTGGCCGCCGAAGTGGGTGATCGGCGTCTCCCAGGGGATCTCGAGGCCGAACGGCACCGTGTGCACGTTGCCGGCGTTCAGCGTGAACGCGCCGCCGAGCCGCTGCTTGACGAACTCGATGTCCTGCTTGGTCTCCTGATCGGCGCCCTCGACCTCCACCCGCGCCTGCAGCCCGACGGACAGGCCCTGGATCTCCTGGTCGACGCTCCCGCCCTGGATCCGCACCTCGCCCTGCACGATCCCGCCGGGAACGACATTGGCCTCGGTCAGAACCGTCTCGACCGACGCCCCGCCGGAACCCAGGCTCGCCAGCAGCTTCTTGAAGCCCATGTCTCTGTCTCTCCTCTGTTCTCCGGTCCCTGACTCCGCACTCCGGTCAGTGGACACGCGCCGCGGCACCCCACCGGTTCCGCGCCCTCACCCTGGCAAACCCGGCCTCCGTCGGCCACCCACCCGGGCCCCGCCGTTCCAGTACGCTCGCCAGACATGATCGTGAGCCCCGACCGTACCCCCCTGGACAGGAACTTCTTCGACCGTCCCGTCCTCGAAGCGGCCCGCGACCTGCTCGGTCGCACACTGGTGCGCCACTCACCCGACGGCCCGATCCACGTCCGCCTCACCGAGGTGGAGGCCTACGACGGCGAGGCCGACCCCGGCTCGCACGCCTTCCGCGGCCGCACCGCCCGCAACGCCACGATGTTCGGTCCGCCCGGACACGCGTACGTGTACTTCACCTACGGGATGTGGCACTGCCTGAACCTGGTGTGCGGTCCTGAGGGGGTGGCGAGCGGGGTGCTGCTGCGGGCGGGGGAGATCGTCGAGGGCGTCGAGCCGGCCCGGGCACGGCGGATCTCAGCCCGGAAGGACACGGAACTGGCCAAAGGCCCCGCCCGGTTGGCGACGGCCCTGGGAGTGGATCGCGCACTCGACGGAGCCGACGTCTGCGCCGGACCGGAGTCCCCGTTCGAGGTGCTCGCCGGCATCCCCGTGGCCGCTGACCTGGTACGCAGTGGGCCACGGACCGGGGTGGCGGGGGAGGGCGGGGTCCACCCCTGGCGCTTCTGGATCGACGGCGAGCCCACCGTGAGTCCCTACCGGGCCCATGTCCCGAGGCGGCGTCGCGCTTGACTCGTCTCCCCGGACGGCCTAATGTTCTTCGAGCCGCTCGGACCGGGTACTGCCTTCAGCAGCCGGGAGCGGCCAACCCCACCTTCTCTGCGATCACCCCCGTGCGGGTTCGTTTTCGGCATGCCGGAATTCGAATTCGAGACTCGATTATGAGTCGCGGGAATGTGGCGCTAGAGTTCGGGATGTCGGAACGGCCCAACGGCCGGGAAGGCAAAGGTTTCTGACAGGAAATCGGGCCCGAAAGAGTCTGGTAGAGTCGGAGACGCAAGACCGAAGGGAAGAGCCCGGAGGAAAGCCCGAGAGGGTGAGTACGAAGGAAGCGTCCGTTCCTTGAGAACTCAACAGC
>NZ_JBHWZH010000269.1:0-3288 GCF_042728285.1 Streptomyces sp. NPDC060194
TCCCGGCACCGGCCCTCCCGGCCTTCGCGCGTCCGCGCGCCCGTCACACCAGCGGGTGACAGGGACGGCGCGCAGGATTGCCCCCGGTGACCATCGGGTAATACGGGAGCGGAACGGTCGTACGGCTCGTCGACCGCCCCGTCAGACCCCGAAGGAGGAACGTCACTTGCTCTGGGAAGCTCTCGGCTCCGCGATGCTCGGCCTGTTCCTGTCCCTCGCCGCGCTCCACCGGTTCGCACACCGGCTCCCCGACCACCGGCTCGTCCTGGCCACCGGTCCGGCCGGCGCCCTGTTCGGCGCGTTCGTCGCGCACACCGCGCTCGGCTCCGGGCACGTCCTGCCCGTCCTGGTCGGCGCCGTCCTGATCGGCGCGGCCCTGCTGTCGCTGCTGCTGAAGCCGGCCACCCGCCGCCTGCGGCGGTCGACGTCCGCCACCGCCTAGGCGCGCGCCGGCCGCCGGCGCGCGCCCGGGCCGGGCCCTCGGCCGTCAGGCCGCCAGGCCCAGCGCCGCCATCCGCTTGGTGTGCGCCTCGGTGATCCGGGTGAACATCCGGCCCACCTCCGCCAGGTCGAACCCGTCGGCCACCCCGCCCACGAGCATCGTGGAGAGCGCGTCGCGCTCCGCCACCACCCGCTGGGCCTGGCTCAGCGCCTCGCCCATCAGCCGGCGCGCCCACAGCGCGAGCCGGCCGCCGACCCGGCCGTCCGCCTCGATCGCCGCGCGGACCTTCTCCACCGCGAAGTTCCCGTGCCCGGTGTCGTCGAGCACCGCGAGCACCAGGGAGCGGGTGTCGGAGTCGAGCCGGGCCGCCACCTCCCGGTAGAAGTCGCTGGCGATCGAGTCGCCGACGTAGGCCTTGACCAGGCCCTCCAGCCAGTCCGACGGGGCGGTCAGCCGGTGGAACTCGTCGAGGGCGGCGACGAACGGCTCCATCGCGGCGGTCGCGTCCGCGTCGATCTCGGCGAGCCGGTCCCGCAGCCGCGCGAAGTGGTGGAACTCGGCCGACGCCATCGCCGCGAGCTGCGCCTTGTCCCCGACCGTCGGCGCGAGCTTCGCGTCCTCCGCGAGCCGTTCGAACGCCGCCAGCTCGCCGTACGCGAGCGCGCCGAGCAGGTCGACGACGGCGGCCGCGTACTGCGGGTCGACGGCGGCCTCGTCCCAGGTCAGGGCGGCGATCCCGGTGAACTCGGGGGTGGTGGCTTCGGGGCGGTCGGCAGGGGTGTCAGGCGTCTCCATACGCCGTACGATAGCCCGCTCGGCGGGCGCGCACGGGGGGCTGTCCGGGGCGTGGGCACGCCTGTGACCCCGGTGACCCCGGCCACTTCTCCCGACACACATGCGCGAATCCGGGGTACAGTGGTAATGGACCTGTCGCGGAACGCACGGCGACGGGCCGTTCGAATGAGGATGCCCGGTCGGTGGCCCGATCGGCTCCGACCGCCAGCCCTCCATCAGCGAGGGACCCCTCAGCGGCAGCGACGCTCGAGCGACGGCAGAGGTCCCGGCCCGGCGAGCAGCACACCGGCTTCGGCCTGCAATGGCTGCTCCGGCACGGAGTGACCCCCATCGTTCGCGTCAGTGCCGCGTCTCACAGAAGAGGCAGCACCCTGACTACGACTTTCCGGGATCTCGGCATTCTGACCGAGACCGCCGAGGCCCTCGAGGCCGTCGGCATCTTCAACCCGTTCCCCATCCAGGAGATGACCCTCCCGGTCGCCCTCTCCGGCTCCGACGTCATCGGCC
This sequence comes from Streptomyces sp. NPDC060194, assembly GCF_042728285.1. Taxonomy (NCBI): domain Bacteria; kingdom Bacillati; phylum Actinomycetota; class Actinomycetes; order Kitasatosporales; family Streptomycetaceae; genus Streptomyces; species Streptomyces sp. NPDC060194. The sequence goes on from NZ_JBHWZH010000269.1 coordinate 1,745, forward strand.
AGGCCAAGACCGGCACCGGCAAGACGCTCGGCTTCGGCCTGCCGCTGCTCGAGCGGGTCACCGTCCCCGCCGACGTCGACGCCGGCCGCGCGACCGCCGACCGGCTCACCGACGCCCCGCAGGCGCTCGTCGTCGTCCCCACCCGCGAGCTGTGCACGCAGGTGACCAACGACCTGCAGACCGCGGGCAAGGTCCGCAACGTCCGCGTGCTCGCCATATACGGCGGCCGGGCCTACGAGCCGCAGGTCGAGGCGCTGCGCAAGGGCGTCGACATCGTCGTCGGCACGCCCGGGCGGCTGCTCGACCTGGCCGGGCAGAAGAAGCTCGACCTCAGCCACGTCCGGGCCCTCGTGCTCGACGAGGCGGACGAGATGCTGGACCTCGGCTTCCTGCCCGACGTCGAGAAGATCATGAAGCTCCTGCCGGCCAAGCGGCAGTCGATGCTGTTCTCGGCGACCATGCCGGGCGCGGTCATCTCGCTGGCCCGCCGCTACATGTCGCAGCCGACGCACATCAACTCCACGTCGCCCGACGACGAGGGCGCGACGGTCAAGAACATCACGCAGCGCGTCTACCGGGCGCACAACATGGACAAGCCCGAGATGGTCGCGCGGATCCTGCAGGCCGAGGGCCGCGGGCTCGCGATGATCTTCTGCCGGACCAAGCGGACCGCGGCGGACATCTCCGAGCAGCTCCAGAAGCGCGGCTTCGCCGCGGGCGCGGTCCACGGCGACCTCGGCCAGGGCGCGCGCGAGCAGGCCCTGCGGGCGTTCCGCAACGGCAAGGTCGACGTGCTCGTCTGCACCGACGTCGCCGCGCGCGGCATCGACGTCGAAGGCGTCACGCACGTCATCAACTACCAGTGCCCCGAGGACGAGAAGACCTACCTGCACCGCGTCGGGCGCACCGGCCGCGCGGGCAAGCTCGGTACGGCGATCACGCTCGTCGACTGGGACGACATCACGCGCTGGAACCTGATCAACCGCGTCCTGGACATCGGCATCCCCGACCCGGCCGAGACGTACTCGACCTCCCCGCACCTGTACGCCGAGCTGCACATCCCGGCCGGCACCAAGGGTGTCCTGCCGCGCGCCGAGCGGACGCGGGCAGGGCTCGGGGCGGAGGAGCTGGAGGACCTCGGCGAGCCGGGCGGTCGCGGGCGGCGCGGCGCGAAGGCCCCGGCCGCGGCCGCGGTCGCCGTCGAGGAGCCGGTCCGCACCCGCACGCCCCGTCAGCGGCGGCGGACCCGCGGCGGTTCGTCCGTCGAGGACGCGGCTCTGACGGCGCCCTCGACCCCGGTCGAGGCGGCGGCGGAGGTCGTCGCCGCGGCGGTCGAGAAGCCGGTCGAGTCGGCGGTCGTCGAGGCGCCGGTCAAGCCGCGGCGCCGGCGGACGCGGTCCGCGTCCGCGAAGGCGGCGGTCGTCGAGGCACCGGCAGCGAAGGCGCCGGTCGCCGAGGCGCCGGCCGCGAAGGTCCCCGCCGCGAAGGCGCCCGTCGCCGAAGCACCGGCAGCGAAGGTTCCCGCCGCGAAGGCGCCCGTCGCC
>NZ_JBHWZH010000270.1:0-3282 GCF_042728285.1 Streptomyces sp. NPDC060194
GTGCTGCGGCGTCTCCCGCTCAGGACGCGGGTGAGTCCGCCGCTCGCCCGGGTGGGCGGCTCGGCGGTCCGTGCGATCCTTGGGGGACACCCGACCACCGACCGAAAGCCCAAGCGTGACTGCCACCGACCGTTCCCTCGAGCTCACCCGCGTCGCCGCCCAGGCCGCCGCCGACAAGCTCGCCCACGACGTCATCGCGTACGACGTCAGCGACGTGCTCTCCATCACGGACGCCTTCCTCGTCGCCTCCGCGCCCAACGACCGCCAGGTCAAGTCGATCGTCGACGAGATCGAGGAGAAGCTGCGCGACGAGTGCGGCGCCAAGCCGATCCGCCGCGAGGGCGACCGCGACGCCCGCTGGATCCTGCTCGACTACATGGACATCGTCGTGCACGTCCAGCACAGCGAGGAGCGGGTCTTCTACGCGCTCGAGCGCCTGTGGAAGGACTGCCCCGAGATCGATCTCCCCGAGGACGCCAAGGCCACCCAGGGCAAGGGCGCGGAGCACGCGAAGCAGCTGGCCCGCGAGGCCGACCTGGACGGTGAGCTGAACTGACCGCCAAGAGCTTCCAGAACGCGTCCGCCGGCCGCAACCGCCGCATCATCCTGTGGCGGCACGGGCAGACCGCGTGGAACGTCGAGCGCCGCTTCCAGGGCACCACGGACATCGAGCTGACCGAGGCCGGCCGCGAGCAGGCCCGGCGGGCCGCCCGGCTGCTCGCCTCGCTCGGACCGGACGCGATCATCGCCTCCGACCTGCGGCGCGCGGTGGACACCGCGGGCGAGCTCGCCGCCCTGACCGGCCTCGGCGTCACCCACGACGAGGGGCTGCGCGAGACCTACGCCGGCGAGTGGCAGGGCCTCACCCACGAGGAGATCATCGAGCGCTACCCCGAGCAGTACGCCGCCTGGAAGCGCGGCGAGGCCGTGCGGCGCGGCGGCGGCGAGCTGGAGACCGAGGTCGCCGACCGGGCCGCCCCCGTCGTGCTGCGGCACGCCGACAAGCTGCCCGACGGCGGCGTCCTCGTCGTCGCCAGCCACGGCGGCACCCTGCGCACCACCATCGGCCGGCTGCTCGGCCTGGAGGCGCACCACTGGGAGGGGCTCGGCGGGCTCTCCAACTGCTGCTGGTCGGTCCTCGGCGAGGGCGCCCGTGGCTGGCGGCTCCTGGAGCACAACGCCGGCTCGCTGCCCCAGCCGGTGCTCGGCGACGACGCCTGACGGCGGGTGCGGAACCGCTTCGGCGGGCCGCGGAAGCGGATTTCACTTTTCCGCCGGCCGCAGGCTAGAGTTCTTCTTGTTCGCAGCGCGGAGCGCGAAGAACACGAGGGGCTATAGCTCAGTTGGTAGAGCGCCTGCATGGCATGCAGGAGGTCAGGAGTTCAATTCTCCTTAGCTCCACGTCCCGAAGATCCCGTCCTCGTCCCGAGGGCGGGATCTTCCGCGTCCGCACCCTGGGTGCGAAAGCGGTACGGAGGTCACGCTGACCCCGTCGCGCGGCCGTGGCAGAATCGTCGGGCCGGAAGGGGGCTGCACATCGCTACCGGAAACCACGACCTCGACCGCCCGGCCGGCCGTCCCGTACGCGGCGCCCGCGCCCAGGGCCGGAGCTGACGCATGGGATCCCACAGGCGGAAGTGCGACTGGTGCGGCAGCGGCACGCCCATCGTCCGCGACATGGAGCCGGTCAACACCGACTACCAGTACTGGTGCGAGGAATGCGCCAGGGCGCTGATCATAAAGGGCGACCCCATCGAGACCTACCGGGAGCTCGAAGGGGAGCCGATCTACGGGCGGCTGCTGGACGAGCACTGCACGCTCAAGCGCTTCTACTCCTTCGCGACCGCGTGAGCACCGGCACCAGCGCCAACAGGCAGGCCGCGGCGAGCGGGTAGAGCGCCGAGAGCAGCATCTGGCCGCCGTGCTGGGCCAGTTCGGGCCGCGCGTCCCCGTGCGGCACCAGCCACAGCGCGTACCCGTAGAAGACCGCCGCCGTCGCGCCCGCCGCCGTCCGGGCCCAGGGGGTGCGCCGCCGTATCGCCTCCGTGCCGAGGAGCAGCAGGACGGGCACGCACCACACCCAGTGGTGCGACCAGGACACCGGGCTCACCAGGAGCGCGGTCAGCCCGCAGGCGGCCGCCGCCCAGGCCCGCCGGCCGCGCAGCGCCGCGGTCACCGCGACGGCGAGTCCGCCCGCGGCCGCCGGCAGGGCGAGCGCGTACCACCAGAGCCCGGGGTCGCCGGTGTGCAGCAGCCGGGCGAGGACGCCCCGCAGGGACTGGTTCGCGGTCTCCTCGGCGTGGCCGACCCGGCCCGCGGCGAAGACGATCCGCGTCCAGAACCGCTGCGAGTCCGCCGGGAGCACGACGGCGGTCGCCGCGGTGACGGCCAGGAAGGCGCCCGCCGCGACCGCCGCCCGCCGCAGCCACGGCTGCCCGTCGCCGCCGCGCCGGAGCCGGACGAGGCCGGTGACCAGCAGGAAGACGGCGAAGAGCGCCGGCGTCAGCTTGATCGCGGCGGCGATCCCGATGCCGACGCCCGCCCACCGGGAGCGGTCGGCGCGGGAGAGGTCCCACAGCACCAGGACGGCGAGCAGCAGGTTGATCTGCCCGTAGCGCAGCGTCGTCCACACCGGCTCGCACCAGACGGCGAGCGCGCTCAGGGTGAGCGTCAGGGACAGGTTCGGACGGCGGTCCGCAAGCCGCAGCGACAGGTGCACCAGCGCGACGAGCAGGCCGAGGTTGGCGGCGGTCGCCACGGCGCGCATCGTGCCGTCGACGAGGAGCGTCAGCGGGGTGAACAGCAGCGCGGCGAACGGCGGGTACGTCATGGGCAGGTCCGCGTCCCCGACCCGCAGCGCGTACAGGTCGGCGCCGTCCAGCACCGCCCGGCCCTCCGCGCGGTAGACCGCCAGGTCGATCATCGACACCTCGGCGAACCGCTGGGCGGCGACGAAGACCAGGAAGGACAGGGCGCAGACGGCGACGGCGGCCGGCGCGGCGGGCGGGGCGAGGGCCGTCCGTACGCGCCGGGAGGCGGAGTGGGTGATCGCGGACACGAGCGCCGACGCTACCGGTCGGCCGGAGACGGCGGGCAACCGTCCCGGGGGTACGGGGAAACGATTTGGTGGATGGCCGGGGAGCCCGTTAATGTTGGCGACGTCGCCGGGGGGAACCCCGGAAGACGCGCAAGGGGCTATAGCTCAGTTGGTAGAGCGCCTGCATGGCATGCAGGAGGTCAGGAGTTCAATTCTCCTTAGCTCCACACCCCAAGGATCCCGCC
>NZ_JBHWZH010000271.1:0-3268 GCF_042728285.1 Streptomyces sp. NPDC060194
CCCCGCAGCGGCCGCATCCTGCGACTGTCCGCCGACACCACCCCGGCCGCCGAGGAGCTCGCCCCGGCCTCGGCCGCCGCGCCGCGCACCCCGCGCCGCCGTGCCACCCGCAAGGCGACCGCGCCCGCCGCCCCCGCCGGTGAGCCGAGCGGCGCCCCCGAGGCCGGCGAGATCGCCGAAGCGGTGGCCGCCGCGGACACGGTCGAGGCCGCGCCCGCCGCGCCCGCCGAGGAAGCCCCCGCGCCCGCCGCCCGCACCCCGCGCCGCCGCGCGACCCGCAAGGCGACCGCGCCGGCCGGAGCCCCGAGGGCGGCGGAGGCCGTGGAGGTCGCCGACGCGCCGGTGGCCCCCGAGGTCGCCGAGACCGCCGTCGCGGAGCCCGTGACCGCTGCCGTCGAGGCCGCGCCCGCCGTCGACTCGGGGCCGGCCGTCGAGGCCGCGCCCGCCGCCGAGGACGAGGCGCCGCGAGGCCGCACCCGCCGCCGGGCGGTCCGCAAGGCCACCTCCCCGGCCGGGTCCCCGCAGGCGGCGCAGGCCGTCGAGACGCCCGCGCCCGCCGCCGAGACCGCGCCCGCCGCGGAGGAGGACGAGGTCGAGGAGGAGGTACCGGCCGCGCTCGTCGCGCCGGTCGCCGAGGAGGTCGTCGCCGAGGAGGCGCCCGCGCCGCGCACCCGCCGCCGGGCGACCCGCCGGGCCAGCGCGCCGGCCGGTTCCCCGCAGGACGCGCAGACCGCGGAGCCCGCCGCGGCCCCCGCTCAGGACGAGACCCCCGCGCAGGCCCCCGCCGAGACGCCCGCCGCCACGCCCGCCGTGACCGTCGCCGACGCCGTCGACGCCCCGCGCGGCCGCCGCAACCGCCGCGCCGTGCGCAAGGCCACGTTCAGCGCCGAGGCGCCGGAGCGGGACGCCGCGCGCGCCGCGGAGGAGGACGGCGGCTCGCGCCGCCGGCCCGCCGTGGCCGTGTTCCGGGCGCCGGTGTTCTCCGAGCCGATGTTCCAGACCCCGGAGTCGGCCGCCGCCGCTGCCGCGCAGGTCCCCGCGCCCGCCGCGGCCCCCGCCGTCGAGCCCGAGGACGAGGCCGTCGCCGAGCCCGAGGGCGACGACTCCTTCGACGAGTCCGGCGACCGCCCCTCGCGCCGCCGCCGTCGCGGCGGACGCCGCCGCCGTCGCGGTGACGCCCCGGAGAACGAGACCGAGGGCGGCGACGACGAGTCCCCGGCCGCCGAGGACACGAAGAGCGACGAGGCCGTCGAGCCCGCCGCGGCCAAGGCCGCCGAGGCGCCGAAGCCCAAGGAGCCCGCCCGCAGGTCCGCCGAGGCGGACGCGGAGTCCGGCGCCGTCGAGAGCGCTGACGAGGACGACGACGAGGCCGCGGACGACCGCGAGGACGGCGGCGAGCGCGGCTCCGGCTCCAGCAGCAGCCGTCGCCGTCGCCGCCGTCGCCGCCGCAGCGGTGACTCCGGCGGCGACGACTCGCCCGCCGGGTCCGACGACCCCGAGCGCACCGTCGTCAAGGTCCGCGAGCCGCGCCGGCGCGAGGTGCCGCTCGGCCGCGACGAGCAGGGCTCCGGCTTCGACGAGGTCACCTCCATCAAGGGCTCGACCCGTATGGAGGCCAAGAAGCAGCGCCGCCGCGAGGGCCGCGAGCAGGGCCGCCGCCGGGTGCCGATCATCACCGAGGCCGAGTTCCTCGCCCGCCGCGAGGCCGTCGACCGGGTGATGGTCGTCCGCCAGAGCGGCGAGCGCACCCAGATCGGCGTCCTCGAGGACGACGTCCTCGTCGAGCACTACGTCAACAAGGAGGAGGCCACCTCCTACGTCGGCAACGTCTACCTGGGCAAGGTCCAGAACGTGCTGCCGTCCATGGAGGCCGCCTTCATCGACATCGGCAAGGGCCGCAACGCGGTCCTCTACGCCGGCGAGGTCAACTTCGAGGCGCTCGGCATGGCCCACGGGCCGCGCCGGATCGAGACCGCGCTGAAGTCCGGCCAGTCGGTCCTGGTGCAGGTCACCAAGGACCCGATCGGCCACAAGGGCGCCCGCCTGACCAGCCAGGTCTCGCTGCCCGGCCGGTACCTGGTCTACGTGCCCGAGGGCTCGATGACCGGCATCAGCCGCAAGCTGCCCGACACCGAGCGGGCCCGGCTGAAGACGATCCTCAAGAAGATCGTCCCCGAGGACGCCGGCGTCATCGTCCGCACGGCCGCCGAGGGCGCCAGCGAGGACGAGCTGCGCCGCGACGTCGAGCGCCTCCAGCAGCAGTGGGAGGACATCCAGAAGAAGGCGAAGAGCGGCGGCGCGTCCAACCAGCCGACGCTGCTCTACGGCGAGCCGGACATGACCGTCCGGGTCGTCCGCGACATCTTCAACGAGGACTTCTCGAAGGTCATCGTCAGCGGCGACGAGGCGTGGAGCACCATCCACGGCTACGTCAGCCACGTCGCCCCCGACCTCGCCGACCGGCTGTCGCGCTGGACCAGCGAGGTGGACGTCTTCGCGACGTACCGGATCGACGAGCAGCTGATGAAGGCGCTGGACCGCAAGGTCTACCTGCCGTCGGGCGGTTCGCTGGTCATCGACAAGACCGAGGCGATGATCGTCGTCGACGTCAACACCGGCAAGTTCACCGGCCAGGGCGGCAACCTGGAGGAGACCGTCACCAGGAACAACCTGGAGGCGGCCGAGGAGATCGTGCGCCAGCTGCGGCTGCGCGACCTCGGCGGGATCGTGGTCATCGACTTCATCGACATGGTCCTGGAGTCCAACCGCGACCTGGTCCTGCGTCGGCTCCTGGAGTGCCTGGGCCGGGACCGGACCAAGCACCAGGTGGCCGAGGTGACCTCGCTGGGCCTGGTGCAGATGACCCGCAAGCGGGTCGGCCAGGGCCTGCTGGAGTCGTTCTCCGAGACCTGCGTGCACTGCAACGGGCGCGGCGTCATCGTCCACATGGAGCAGCCGACGGCCTCCGGTGGCGGCGGCAAGCGCGGCAAGAAGCGCGGCAAGGGCGGCAACGGCGAGGGCCACGACCACGAGCACGAGGTCGTCGAGCCGGCGGTCGCGGCGACGGAGGTCGCCGAGGCGGTCGACGAGGTCGAGACCGAGACCGAGGCCGAGGTGGCGGCCGAGGCAGCGGCTCCGGTCGCGCTGCCCTCGCCGGACTTCTCCGCCGACGAGGAGCTGTTCAGCAGCATCGCCGAGGCCGCGGCGTCGGTCCGGGGCCGGGGTCGCCGCCGGGCGACCCGCAAGGCGTCGGCGCCGGCCGGGGAGC
>NZ_JBHWZH010000272.1:0-3200 GCF_042728285.1 Streptomyces sp. NPDC060194
GGTGTGGGGGCGAAGCCCCCACACGTCCCGCTCACTTCGAGCGACGGCTTCCGAAGCCGGCAGCGAGCGGCATGCGCAACCCCAACGGCGGCGGCGCCGCCAACGCGTCCACGACCGGCCGCGCGTACGGGTGCCCGAACAGCGCCCCCCGCACGAAGTCCCCCGCGAGCGCCAGCACTTCCGCCCGGTGCTGCCGCAGCCCGTGCCCGTCGGTGTGCACCTCGAACCGGCAGATGTCGCGGTGCCCCTTCTTCGCCCGCGCGGCGAACCGGAACGACAACTCCGGGTCCACCCGCAGATCGTTCGTGCCGTGCACGATCATCACCGTCCGCCCGGTCAACTGCCGCACCGGCTCCGGCTCGCAGCCCCGTCCGTCCTCCGGCAGCCACGGCGCGAGCGCCAGCACCGCGCCGACCCCCGCGTGTCCCGCCGCCCGCAGCGCCGCCCGCCCGCCCATGCCGACCCCGACCAGGCACACCGGCACGTCCCCGTACCGGCGGACGACCTCGTCCACCGCCCACTCCGCGTCCCGCGCGAGGCCCGCGTCCTCGCCGTTCCAGCCGCGCGAGCGGTAGCGCACCACGTGCGCGACGAGCGCGTCGGCGGAGCCCGCCCGCGCCAGCGACCGGGCCAGGTCCCGCACCCCCGCCGCCGCGAGCGGCGAGGGCCCGCGCCCGGAGTACGGCTCCCCGCCGGGCAGCAGCAGCACGACCCCGCCCACCGTTCCCCGCTCCACCCCAACTGCCCGCCCCAGGCGCGCTTCCCGAGCCGCCGGCGTCCTCTGTCGCATAACAGAACAGTGTCAGAAGCAGGCGTGTACGCCAGTCGTCCGCAGGGTCACTGTTCCGTATCGTCCGTTGACGGCTGCGGGCGTTCTACGCGCGTAGGAGCTACAGTGCCGAGATGACGAGCCAGACCGGAAACACCGCGATCCCCGAGGCCGCCGCCACGGCCCCCGCCACCCCCGAGCAGATCCGCCGCGCGCCCAAGGTGCTCCTCCACGACCACCTCGACGGCGGTCTCCGCCCGGCGACGATCATCGAGCTCGCCCGCGAGGTCGGCTACGACGCCCTCCCCGAGCCCGAGGACCCCGAGAAGCTCGGCCTGTGGTTCCGCGAGGCGGCCGACTCCGGCTCCCTGGAGCGCTACCTGGAGACGTTCTCCCACACCTGCGCCGTCATGCAGACCCGCGACGCCCTCTTCCGCGTCGCCGCCGAGTGCGCCGAGGACCTCGCCGCGGACGGCGTCGTCTACGCCGAGGTGCGCTACGCCCCCGAGCAGCACCTCGAGGCCGGGCTGAGCCTCGAGGAGGTCGTCGAGGCGGTCAACGACGGCTTCCGCGAGGGCGAGCGCCGGGCCGCGGCGGCCGGGAACGGGATCCGTGTCGGCGCGCTGCTCACCGCGATGCGGCACGCCGCCCGCGCGCTGGAGATCGCCGAGCTCGCCAACTCCTACCGGGACTCCGGCGTCGTCGGCTTCGACATCGCCGGCGCCGAGGCGGGCTTCCCGCCCACCCGCCACCTCGACGCCTTCGAGTACCTCAAGCGCGAGAACAACCACTTCACCATCCACGCCGGCGAGGCCTTCGGCCTGCCGTCCATCTGGGAGGCCGTCCAGTTCTGCGGCGCGGACCGACTGGGCCACGGCGTCCGGATCATCGACGACGTCGAGACCGCGGCCGACGGCACCGCCCGCCTGGGCCGGCTCGCCTCCTACGTGCGCGACAAGCGCATCCCCCTGGAGATGTGCCCCTCCTCCAACCTCCAGACGGGCGCGGCCGACTCCTACGCCGACCACCCCATCGGCCCGCTGACCGACCTGCGGTTCCGGGTCACCGTGAACACCGACAACCGCCTGATGTCGGGCACCTCGATGAGCCTGGAGTTCGAGCACCTGGTGGAGGCGTTCGGCTACTCCGTCGATGACCTGCGGTGGTTCACGATCAACGCCATGAAGAGCGCGTTCATCCCCTTCGAGGAGCGCCTGGCCCTGATCGACGACGTCATCAAGCCCCGCTACACCGCCCTCCGCGACGAGGCCTGACCCGCCCGCCCCTCCCCGGCCCCGCCCGGGGAGGGCTTCCGCGGCGGGGCGCGCCCGGCGTGGTGCGCGTTCCGCGTGATGCGGGGCTCTGCGTCGCGCGGAGTCCTGCGTCGCGCGGGGTCCTGCGTGGCGCGCGGTCCTGCGTCGCTCAAGGTCCTGCGTCGCGCGCGGTCCTGCGTGGCGCAGGGTCTCGCGTGGCGCGCGTCCGAGGGGGCAGGCCGTGCCCGGCGGGCCGGCCCGCCGGGCACGGCTGGTGGGGATCGGGCGTCCGTCGGGCGGCCGGCGCCGCCGGACGGTCTCGGCGCGCTGGACGATCTGCGGCGGGCCGCTCGGTGTCCGACCTGCGCCGGTCCCGTCCCCTCGCGTCCGCTCCGGCCGCCGCCACTCCCGTGTTCCGTCGCGCGATACGCCGGATCGCGTCAATGTCGTGCCGCCTTCTCTACCCGATCGTGTTACCGCCTTCTTTGTTTGAGCCGCTTGTTCCGTCGTGCTCCGGCCCGTCGCGGGCCACCCTCGAAGCGCAGGTCACCGGGGGTGCGCCAGGGCCTCCGGCGGCCGCCGGGAAGCCGCGCTCCGGGCGACGCGCGGCCGGTGCCGCCCGTAACTCCCCCGGCCGCCGGGGTGTTTGCGGGGCGTAATGGGCGCCGGCTTCGCCCCTGCGGACGCCGACCGCCCGGCCCCCGTTCCCCGCTCCCGGAGGACCCCCCGTCATGAAGCAGTCTGCCGTCAAGACCCTCGGTGTCGCCGCGCTCGGTGCCGCCTTCGCCGCCGCCGGTGCGGGCGCCGCGCACGCCGCCCCCGCGCTGCCGGACGCCACCGGCGCCCTGGAGACCGTCACCGCCGCGCTGCCGGTCGAGCAGATTGCCCACAACCTGCCGACGGGCGCCCCCGAGGCCCTGGAGGCGGGCCAGCGCACCCTGTCCGGCGCGCCCGCCCAGGCCCAGCACGCCCCGCAGTCCGCCGACCCCGTCCGGGGGCTGCTCGGCGGCCTCCCCGTCGTCGGCCAGGCGACCAACGGCGGCCTCCCCACCCAGGGCCTGCCGCTCCAGGGCCTCCCCGTCGGCTGATCCTCCGCCACCCCCCCGCACACGGCGGCGGGCGGCGACCTCGCCGGGCCGCACCCGCTCGAACGGCTCGTTGCCCCACCGGGCCACCAG
>NZ_JBHWZH010000273.1:0-3041 GCF_042728285.1 Streptomyces sp. NPDC060194
CACCAGCGGGTGCCGGGCCCTTCGCACGTGCGCGGTGCGGTCAGCCCTTCCAGCTCCGGGCGACCGTGCCGCCGTCGACCTCGAAGTTCAGGCGGCCCGCCCGGTACTCCATGGTGATGATCGATCCGGGCTCCAGCTGACGGACCTCGCTCCAGCCGCGCTCGCGGGCCAGCCGGGCGGCTCCGTCGGCCTCCAGCCCCGTGTACGCGGCGGCGTCGTCGTCCGGTTCTGCGGGTGGGGAGGGTATCGGTGACATGTCCGCCACGGTAGGCCGCCGGCGGCGGGAAGTCACCCCGCACGGAAAGGACCGTCACACGAACGGGCGACCGCAGCGGCTCCTGACGGTGAATTCCCGGGGAATTCGGAATTGCACCGCCCCGACGACACCCGGCGTTTTCCGGATATCGCCCCGCCGTTCTCCGGAATGGCGAGGCGATAACGCGAGGCGATGAGGATCACCGCATTCCGCCCGGCGGTGCGCCCCGAGGCCTCCGCCGAATAGCGGAGGACCGCCGACTTCTCATCGCGGTGCTTCCGGGGAGGAGTTGGGCCGCGCCGACGCTCTCACTCCCCGTCCGCCGCCGCGGACGCCGCGGGCCCTCTGCCGCGGGCGAGGGCCCGGTCGATCCGGTCCCGGCCCGACGCCAGCGCGTCGACGAGTTCCGGCGGCTCCACCACCTCGAAGTCGAAGCCCAGCATGACCACGTGGACGGCCATCACCTCCAGCGAGAACGCGCCCGTCCGCAGCAGGCAGCTGTCCTCGCCGTCGGCCTCCAGCGTCCCGACGGTCGGCGGGATCCGCTCGGCCGCGCGCGCCCGCGGGACCAGCAGCCTGACCACCGCCCGGGTCGCGTAGGCCCGGGTCGAGATGCCCTGCGAGACGTACGCGGCCAGGTCCTCGGCGGGCGGCCGGCGGGGCGTGAAGCGCGGGCCGTGCGGCGGCGTCGGCCTGACCCGATCGACGCGGAAGGTCCGCCAGTCCTCCCGGTCGACGTCCCAGGCGACCAGGTACCAGCGCCGCTCGGAGCAGACCAGGCGGTGCGGCTCGACGGTGCGCCGGGTGGCGGCCCCCAGGTGGTCCCGGTACTCGAACCGCAGCCGCTCGGCGTCCCGGCAGGCGTTGGCGAGCTCGGTCAGCACACCGGGGTCGACGGCGGAGGCCCCCGGGTCGCGCAGGATCGGCACGGTGAAGGCGTTGAGCGCGCCGACCCGCCGGCGCAGCCGGTGCGGGAGGACCTGCTCCAGCTTGGCCAGCGCGCGCACGGAGGTCTCGCCGATGCCCTCGATTCCGTTGCCGGCGGCCGTGCGGAGCCCGACGGCGACGGCGACGGCCTCGTCGTCGTCCAGGAGCAGCGGCGGCAGCTCCGCGCCCGCGCCGAGCTGATAGCCGCCGCCGGTGCCGGGACTGGCGTTCACGGGGTAGCCCAGCTCCCGCAGCCGGTCGACGTCCCGGCGCACGGTGCGCGGTGTGACGCCGAGCCGCTCGGCGAGCGCGGAGCCCGACCACTCGCGGTGGGCCTGCAGCAGGGAGAGCAGGCGGAGCAGACGTGCCGAGGTCTCCAACATGCGCCCGAGTCTGCCAGCCCTCGCGGACAGCTACGGTCCGCGAGTGCGCGGGCGCGTGACCCCGGCCCCGCATCGGGCGTTGTGCCCTGGAGGACCCGGCGGGCCGTATCCGGCCGGTCGCGGCGCCTCGCGGACCCGCACCGCGAGCCCGCACCCCTGTCCGACACCCGAAGCCCGAGGAGCCACCCCGTGCCGCGCATGCTCGATGTCAGCGAGGACGTCCGCGCCGAGATCGGTGATGAAGAAGCCGAGCAGTTGATCACCGGTGGCAGCGCCCCCGGCGGATACGACTGCACGTCCTGCCGTACCCCCGGCGACTCGGAGCAGGAGCGCACCAGCACGGTGCTGTTCGTCGGCGAGGAGACCGCCGTGCTCGCGTTCGCCCACGCCGCCTGCATCCCCTCCCAGGTGGTGCGCGTCCCCGAGGAGCAGCTCCAGGGCGCCGTGCGCAGCATCACCGGGGACTCGCCCGCCGACTCCGCCGACTCCGGACCCGCTACGCCGGGTCAGGCCACGCTGGGCGTCACCAGCGGGCTGATCCTGATCGACGGCGACCTGGCGCCCGCCCTGGTCGTCGAGCCCACCGGGCCGATCGCCCGCCCGGGGACCGACGGGACGACCGACGAGTTCCTCACCCTCCTGACCGAGCAGGGCTTCGCCCCCTGCGGCGCGCTGGACGGCGCCCCCGCGGTGCTGCCCGGCTGGTCGGTCCTCATGGCGATGGGCAAGCTGCACGCCGTCCTGCAGCCGGGCCCGGCGGGCTCCCCGGTCTCCTGGTGGCAGTCGCACACGCCGCTGCAGGTGACCGAGGGCTGGCGGACCGCGGCCAACAAGGCGAAGAGCGTCGTCGTCTTCGCCGCGCCGGTCGGCGTGATCGGCCAGCAGCCGCGCGAGGACCTGCTGCGGGAGGCCCTGGAGCGGGCCGCCGCCAAGGGGCTCCTCGTCGCCGCGACCATGCCGCTCGCCGGGACATGAGCACCCGGCCGCCCCTGACGCCGGTGCCGGGCCCCGCCAGGGCGGCGGCCCGGCCGGGCCCGCGGCAGGAGCCGCTGGTCAGCCCGCATCCGACCGGCGGCGGGGTCGTTGGCAGATACGTGCACTCATACGACCCCTCGCGCCCGCAGCCGTACCCCAGCCCGATCCCCGCCATGCGCCCGCCGCAGGAACCCCAGGGGGCCGGCCCGTCGGCCACCCCGATCTACGACGCGCTCTACGCGGAGTGGCAGCGCTCCTTCAGGACCCTGCCCGGCGACCGGCACGGCGAGGAGCCGGCGGATCCGGTCTTCGGCGGTGGGCGGGACGGCTACGGGGCGCGCGCGGGGTACGGCGAGCGGCAGCAGGAGACGGCCTACCCGTACACGCCGTGGAGCGGTGACGGGCGGGTGTACGGCGGCGGGGACCGGCTGCCGGCCGCGCTCCCGCCGGGGCCCCGCCGGGGGTTGTGAGCTCCGCACGCGTGAGGGGCTCCGAGCATC
>NZ_JBHWZH010000274.1:0-3039 GCF_042728285.1 Streptomyces sp. NPDC060194
CTCGCGGGGCCGCCAGGAAAGGCGGTGAGAGATGGTCGCGGATTACGGGCCGATAGTGGAGGCTTCTTCGCGTAGTGGTTCTCGCGAGGGCAGATATGTATAAGAGACAGGCTTTCCGCTGCTCGGTAAAGATCGGGCTGACTGTCAGTGGCGGCGGGTATGGTCGAGGACAAGATGACAGAGGAACTCACACCTGCTGAGCGCTACGCCCTCTCGCGTGTGCGCGCCGCCGAGCAGGCCACCGCGCTCTACGCCTTCCGCGAGATGTACGACTTCGGGCTCGACCCGTTCCAGATCGAGGCGTGCAAGGCGCTGGAGGCCGGCAAGGGCGTGCTCGTCGCGGCCCCCACCGGTTCGGGCAAGACGATCGTCGGCGAGTTCGCCGTCCACCTGGCGCTCGCCCAGGGCCGGAAGTGCTTCTACACCACGCCGATCAAGGCGCTGTCGAACCAGAAGTACCAGGACCTGGTCAAGCGGTACGGCGCCGAGAAGGTCGGCCTGCTCACCGGCGACAACAGCGTCAACTCCGACGCCCCGGTGGTCGTGATGACCACCGAGGTCCTGCGGAACATGCTGTACGCCGGCTCCCAGGCGCTCGTCGGCCTCGGCCACGTGGTCATGGACGAGGTGCACTACCTCTCCGACCGGTTCCGGGGCGCCGTCTGGGAAGAGGTGATCATCCACCTGCCCGAGTCGGTCACCCTGGTCTCGCTCTCCGCGACGGTGTCCAACGCCGAGGAGTTCGGCGACTGGCTGGACACCGTCCGCGGCGACACCGACGTGATCGTCTCCGAGCACCGGCCCGTCCCGCTGTTCCAGCACGTGATGGCCGGGCGGCGGATGTACGACCTGTTCGAGGAGGAGACCGAGGGCAGGCGCCGCGAGGTCAACCCCGACCTGGTGCGGCTGGCCCGGATGGAGAACCAGCGCTCGTACAACCCGCGCGACCGGCGCAAGGGCAAGATGGTCCGCGAGGCCGACCGGGAGCGCGAGCGCCGGCAGCGGGCCAGGATCTGGACGCCGAGCCGCCCCGAGGTCATCCAGCGGCTCGACAACGAGGGCCTGCTGCCCGCGATCACCTTCATCTTCAGCCGCGCCGCCTGCGAGGCCGCCGTCCAGCAGTGCCTGCTCGCCGGGCTCCGGCTCAACGACGAGGACAAGCGGCGCCGGGTCCGGGAGATCGTCGAGGAGCGGACGGCCTCGATCCCGCGCGAGGACCTGCACGTCCTCGGCTACTACGAGTGGCTGGAGGGCCTGGAGCGGGGCATCGCCGCGCACCACGCCGGCATGCTGCCCACCTTCAAGGAGGTCGTCGAGGAGCTGTTCCTGCGCGGCTTCGTGAAGGCCGTCTTCGCCACCGAGACCCTCGCGCTGGGCATCAACATGCCCGCCCGCAGCGTGGTGCTCGAGAAGCTGGTCAAGTGGAACGGCGAGACGCACGCCGACATCACGCCGGGCGAGTTCACCCAGCTCACCGGCCGGGCGGGCCGCCGGGGCATCGACGTCGAGGGCCACGCGGTGGTGCTGTGGCAGCGCGCCATGGACCCGACGGCGCTCGCCGGTCTCGCCGGCACGCGTACGTACCCGCTGCGGTCCAGCTTCCGGCCCTCGTACAACATGGCCGTGAACCTGGTGCAGCAGTTCGGGCGGCACCGCTCGCGCGAGCTCCTGGAGACGAGCTTCGCGCAGTTCCAGGCGGACAAGTCCGTCGTCGGGATCGCCAAGCAGGTGCGGAAGAACGAGGAGGGGCTCGAGGGCTACCAGGAGGGCATGCGCTGCCACCTGGGCGACTTCGAGGAGTACGCGCGGCTGCGGCGCGAGCTGAAGGAGCGGGAGAACGACCTCGCCAAGCAGGGCGTCGCCCAGAAGCGCGCGGCGGCCGCCGACGCGCTGGAGAAGCTCCGCCCCGGTGACGTGATCCACGTGCCCACCGGCAAGTTCGCCGGGCTCGCCCTCGTCCTGGACCCGGGCATGCCCGCCGGGCGGGCCAACGGCCACCGCGGCTTCGAGTACGCCGACGGGCCGCGCCCGCTGGTGCTGACCGCGGAGCGGCAGGTCAAGCGGCTCGGCTCGGTCGACTTCCCCGTGCCGGTCGAGGCGCTGGACACCCTGCGCATCCCGAAGTCGTTCAACGCCCGCTCCCCGCAGTCGCGGCGCGACCTCGCCTCCGTGCTGCGCAGCCGGGCCGGACACATCCGGCCGGAGAAGCACCGGCGCGGGCGGGCCGCCGCCGCGGACGACCGCGAGATCGCCCGGCTCCGCACCGAGCTGCGCGCGCACCCCTGCCACGGCTGCGACGAGCGGGAGGACCACGCCCGCTGGGCGGAGCGCTACCACCGCCTGCACCGGGACACCCGCCAGCTGGAGCGGCGCATCGAGGGCCGGACGAACACCATCGCCCGCACCTTCGACCGGATCTGCGCGCTGCTCACCGAGCTCGACTACCTCCGCGGCGACGAGGCCACCGAGCACGGCAAGCGCCTCGCCCGCCTCTACGGCGAGCTGGACCTGCTGGCCAGCGAGTGCCTGCGGGACGGGGTCTGGGAGGGCCTGAGTCCGGCCGAGCTGGCGGCGTGCGTCTCCGCCCTGGTCTACGAGGCGCGGCAGTCCGACGACGCGGTCATGCCGAAGGTGCCCGGCGGGGCGGCCAAGGAGGCGCTGGGCGAGATGGTCCGCATCTGGGGGAGGCTCGACGCCCTGGAGGAGGACTTCAAGATCAACCAGGCGGAGGGGGTCGGCCAGCGCGAACCCGATCTCGGTTTCGCCTGGGCGGTCCACCAGTGGGCGTCCGGCAAGGGCCTGGACGTCGTCCTGCGGGAGGCGGAGATGCCGGCCGGCGACTTCGTGCGCTGGTGCAAGCAGGTCATCGACGTCCTCGGGCAGATCGCGGCCGCCGCGCCGCGGGAGGGCTCGACGGTGAGCGCGAACGCGCGCAAGGCGGTGGACGCGGTGCTGCGGGGGGTCGTGGCGTACAGCTCGGTGGGCTGAGCGGCCCTCGCGGAGCGGCCCGGCCGTGGGACGGCCCGGTGGGGGGCGGCG
>NZ_JBHWZH010000275.1:0-2712 GCF_042728285.1 Streptomyces sp. NPDC060194
GCCCCCGCTTCTGGCGGGGGCCGGCCCTTCTCAGTGCGCGGCCGCCGGTCGCGTCGGCAGGTCGCGGCGGGTGCGGACGGGGGAGAGCCAGAGCGGGAGCGCGCAGAGGGGGAGGGTGGCGACGGCGATCCAGAGGGCGGGGCGGTTGCCGAGGAGTTCGCCGAGCGCGCCGCCCAGGACCGCGCCGAGGGGCAGGGTGCCGAAGACCACGAAGTTCTTCGACGCGGAGATGCGGCCGAGCAGGTCGGTGGGCACGTAGGCCTGCCGGAACGTGGCGAGGACGGTGTTGCCGGCCACGACGCCGAACGACACCGCGCCGGAGCCGAGGACGTAGAGGGCGAGCCCGGCGCCCGGGGTGGTGAGCGGGATGAGCAGGGCGAGCGCGGGGACGACGCCGTCGAACAGGAGCAGTGCGCGGGCCGTGCCGAGCCGGGTGGAGAGCCGGCGCGCGGCGAACGCGCCCGCGATGCCGCCGAAGCCGCCCGCGGTCATGAGCACGCCGACGGTCCAGGCCGCGAGGTGCACCTCGCGGACGAGGAACACCACGACGACGGACTGGTACGCCATGAGCGCGAGGTTGGCCGCGGCGCCGTTGACGGTGGTCGCGCGGAGATAGGGGTCGCGGAACGTCAGCCGCAGGCCGACGGCGATCTCGCGGGCCAGGGCGCCGCGGGGGCGGCGGGCGGGGGCGGGGTGCGTCCCGCGGTCCGCCGGGGGCTGCGGGGCGGGGGCCGGCTCGCGGTCCGCCGCGGGGCGCTCGGCGTGGGTCGCCCCCCGCTCCGGCTCGCGGTCGTCCGCCGGGTGGGCGGTGCGGCGGGGGGCCCGGTCCGGCTCGCGGTGGCGGATGCGCAGCACGCAGACGAACGAGACGGCGAAGGTCGCCGCGGTGACGAACATGCCGTTCGCCGCGCCCAGCGCCTGGACCAGGAACCCGCCCGATCCCGACCCGGCGAGCTGTGCGGCCGACTCGCTGCCGTGCAGCTTCGAGTTGGCCTCCGGGCGGTCCGCGAGGGGGATCAGGCGGGGGAGCAGCGTGGTGTACGCGGTCTGGAAGAAGACGGTCGCGGTGCCGACGAGCAGCGCGGTCACCAGCAGCGAGCCGATCGACAGCACGCCCAGCCACGCGGAGACCGGGATCGAGACGAACAGGAGCAGCGCGGCGGCGTCCGAGACGAGCATGACCGGTCGGCTCGGCAGCCGGTCCACCCACGCCCCGGCCGGCAGCCCGATCAGCAGCCACGGGGCCCAGGTCGCGGCCGTGAGCAGCCCGACCTGGAGCGTCGACGCGTGCAGCAGCGTCACCGCGATCAGCGGCAGGGCGACGGAGGTGACCGCCGCCCCGTATTTGCCGGTGGTCGCGCCGATCCACAGGCTGCGGAAGTCGCGGTCGCGCAGGAGGAGGCTGCGGGGAGGGGCGGCGGAGGTGAGGGACCGGGTGCGCTCGCGGGAGCCGGTGGCGGGCATGACGACGAAACTAGCGTGCAGAGAACTCTCTGCAAAGGGATTTGCAGAGAGTTCTCTGCATCTTCTGATGCGGACTCAGTCGTTCCGCTCCAGTCGCGGGAACGACTGCAGCTGCACGCTCACCGGCAGTGCGCCGGGCTCGGGCTCGGCACCCTCGGCGGGCGTGTGCTTCTCGACGACCGCCATCAACTCCTGGTTGAGCGCCTGCAGTTGCTGCGGCGTGAGCTTCAGCGTGTCCCAGTGGGCGATGGTCCCCGTCCGCTCCCACTCCTCCGGCCACCGGCTCGCGAAGTACGTCCGCGCCCGCCGGAACCCCTGCTGGATCATCTCCTCGATGTACGCGTCGACCGCCGCCCGCGCCCCGGGGTCCTTCCGCAGCTCGGCCGTCTCCACCACGTGCGTGGCGTCGCTCGCCTGCCACCACCGCTCCCGCCGCGTCCCCCGCTCCACGTCCTCCGCGATGAACCCGTGCTCCGCGAGATGCCGCAGGTGCCAGCTCACCGTCCCCGTGCTCTCCCCGAACCGCTCCGCCAGCCGCGCCGACGTCGCCGGCCCCTCCGTCCGCAGCACGTCCAGCATCCGCACCCGCAACGGATGCGCCAGAGCGCGCAGACTGCGCGCGTCGATCTTCCGCACCGGCTTCTGACTGGCCATACGGGCAGGCTACCGGGCGGCCGTCAGGACTCGGCCGGTGGCGAGGGGGCATCGGAGCCGGTTCGGCATCACCGTCATGAGCTGCCTTCGCAGGCCGGTCGTCACCCGGCGTAGCCGCCGCGGCCGGCATCGCACGCGCGGGAGTCGGACATGTCGAGGGCTCCACGTCCCGCCGCGCCCGGGCCGCCCGAAAATGCGGTGCTTGTGCTCGGCGGGACGCGCTATCGTCGCGGCATGTTCTTCCAGATCTACGAGTGAGAGCGCGCCGGGACCCTGGTCCCGCCCCCCACCGGATGACATCGCAGACCCCTTCTCACCAGCATGGAGAACACCGTGGCCAAGAGCCGAAACAACCTCCTCGGCGTCGGCGGGCAGCGCAAGAAGCTGTCCCGCGCCGACCAGCACGGAAACGGACCCGCCGCCGAGCCGAACCGCCGCACGGCGGCCGAGCAGAAGCAGGAACTGGTCCGCAAGATGAAGGAGCGCGCCCAGGCCAAGCAGGACGCCCCCGAGGGCGCTCCGGCCTCCGACAGCTGACCCGGCGCCGCCCCACCCGCGCAGGACACCCCGAGGGCCCGGACCGCACCACGCGGT
>NZ_JBHWZH010000276.1:0-2589 GCF_042728285.1 Streptomyces sp. NPDC060194
GGGTGCACCCACGCGGGTTGGTCCCACCCCGCCCCTCGTGCGTCCGCCGGACCGTGGCCGGCACAGCGTCGGCGCTACTCCGCCGTGCCGTACATGCGGTCGCCCGCGTCACCGAGGCCCGGCACGATGTAGCCGTTCTCGTTCAGCCGCTCGTCCACCGCGGCCGTCACGACGGTGACCGGCGCGCCCGCGAGCTCGCGCTCCATGACCTCGACGCCCTCGGGGGCGGCGAGGAGCACCACGGCGGTCACGTCGTCAGCGCCGCGCTTGATCAGCTCGCGGATCGCGGCGACCAGGGTGCCGCCGGTGGCGAGCATCGGGTCCAGGACGTACACCTGGCGGCCCGACAGGTCCTCGGGCATCCGGGTCGCGTACGTCTCCGCCTGGAGGGTCTCCTCGTTGCGGATCATGCCGAGGAAGCCGACCTCAGCGGTCGGCAGCAGCCGGACCATGCCGTCGAGCATGCCGAGGCCCGCCCGGAGGATCGGCACCACCAGGGGGCGCGGGTGGGAGAGCTTCACGCCGGTCGTCGCGACGACCGGGGTCTCGATGTCGACCTGCTCGGTGCGCACGTCGCGGGTCGCCTCGTAGGCGAGGAGGGTGACCAGCTCGTCGGCGAGCCGGCGGAAGGTCGCGGAGTCGGTGCGCCGGTCGCGCAGGGTGGTGAGCTTGTGAGCCACCAGCGGGTGGTCGACGACGTGTATGCGCATGTCGTCAAGGTTAACCGCGCCGCGGGCCCGGTCGCGCGGCAGCGGCCGAGGCGGCATCAAACCCGCCCGGGACGGGAAGGGGATGTCCTACTGATCCCGGGTCGACCGGCCCGGACCCTGCCCGGGGGTGGAGAACGATGTCCGACCGCGCCGAGGAGAGCCAGCCGCGGCCCCGCGCCACGCCGCGCGAGCGGACCGACGCCTCCGACGCCGACGCCGAGCGGCGCCGCCGGCGCGCCCAGTTCCTGCGCGAGCGGGCCGAGGCGCTCGAACTGCGCGACCGCGTCCAGCCGCGCCGCGCCCGGGCCGCACGGATGCGGCAGCAGATGCGCATGCGCACCTTCCGCTGGTGACGACGGGCCGCTGGAAGAGCTGTTCGCGGAACCCGTGCACGACGCAAGAGCGGAAGACCTCTCGCGAACGCGATGTTTCTGCCACGATTCCGAGTGACCGGCTGCCTATGACCAGTGGGAGAGTCACGGTGTACTTCGCCGCACTGCTCGCGCGCACCGAAGACGGTTGGCAAGCGAGCGACACAGAACTCGACAACGTGGAAACCCTGTCCGACCTGAGCGACCTGGCCCGCGAGAGCGCCGCCGAGGCCGGGGGTCTCGACGACGAAACGGTTCTTGTACTGATCGAGCAGGAGGATGCCTGGTTCGGCGTGATCCGGGTGGACGGCGAGGAGGACCCGCGCGTCTACGTCTCGGACGCGGCCGCCGCGTCCCGCAGCAGCTACGGGGAGATCCTCCTCACCGACGAGCTCCTCGGCCGCGACCCCGCGCGCGCCGACGACCTCACCGTCCCCGACCTCGACGGGACCGAGGACGGTGACGGCCCCGACGAGACCGGGGCCGACGCGGGCGGCCCGGCCGACGACGCTGTGCCGGCCGGCCCGGTGGGCGAGGCCGCCCTCCTGGACGACCTGGGCATCTCCGAGAAGGAGCTGCTGTCGCTCGGCGTGGGGGACGCGCTCGGCGAGATCGCCGAGGTGCTCGGCGCGGCGGAGGTCATGGAGGCCGTGCGGTGACGCCGTCCCCACGGTGAGGGCGGCCGTGCGGTGACGCACGCGGCGGGGCCGTTCGGATAGGTTCCGCCGGGTGACGACAGATCCGAGCCCCGCACCGGACCCGCGCCGGGATGCCGCCCCCGATCCCGTACGGGACCCGTGGGAAGGGGCCATGCGGTCCGCCCTGGCCGAGGCCCGGCGGGCCGCGGAGGCCGAGGACGTGCCCGTCGGGGCGCTGGTCCTCGGTCCCGACGGGGCGCTGCTCGCCGCCGCGCACAACGAGCGGGAGGCCGGCGGCGACCCGACCGCGCACGCCGAGGTGCTCGCCCTGCGCCGGGCGGCCGCGGTGCTCGGCGCGTGGCGGCTGACCGGGTGCACGCTCGTGGTGACCCTGGAGCCGTGCGTGATGTGCGCGGGCGCGTCGGTGCAGTCGCGCGTCGCGCGGGTGGTCTACGGGGCGCGCGACGAGAAGGCCGGGGCCGTGGGCTCGCTCTGGGACGTGGTGCGCGACCGGCGGCTCAACCACCGCCCCGAGGTGGTCTCCGGGGTGCTCGGCGAGGAGTGCGCCCGGCAGCTCACGGCCTTCTTCCGGGAGCGCTGACCCGTCCGCGGTGACGCCGGGCGAGGCGCCCGGCGCGGCGCGCCGGAACCGATTTCTGGGAAGCGGCCCCTTTGGGCTAAGCTCTCTCTCGGTAGCGTGTCCGAGCGGCCGAAGGAGCTCGCCTCGAAAGCGAGTGATGGGTAACCCCCATCCGTGGGTTCAAATCCCACCGCTACCGCTTTCGACACCCCCCGACCGGGTCCCGGTCGGGGGGTGTCCTGCGTCCGGGGCCCGTCCGGCGGACGCGCGAGAGGCCCGACCGGTCGCGA
>NZ_JBHWZH010000277.1:0-2574 GCF_042728285.1 Streptomyces sp. NPDC060194
GCTGAACACTCAGCGGTCCCGCCGGCCCCCTTCGCACGCGGCGGCCCGCCCTCGTGCGCCGGTTCCGGTTCCCCTCACGCGCCCGTCGCGACGGCGACGACCTCGGCCCCCGGGATCGCCGCCACGCAGGTGGAGCAGGCCTCGATCGCCTCCCAGCCGTCGGGCGAGGAGAGCAGCGCGAGGGTCACCGGCCCCTGGCAGGCGGGGAGTTCCGGGTGCAGTCGGCAGTGCTGTGCGCGGCAGCGGCAGAACGCCGCCGCGTGGGGCGCGCCCGCGAGGCGGGCGTGGGCCGTCAGATGGGCCGCCGCCCAGTCGCGGGGGTCGGCGCCGGGGATGTCCGTGCGGATGTCGCACTCGTGCAGGACGCAGAGCACGTCCACCGGGCGCGACTCCGGTGCGGCGGACGGGGCGGTGCACACCTCCCACATCCGGCCGGGCGGACGCCAGAGGGGCTGCCCGTCGTTCCGGGGTCCGTGGTCCCGGGCCCCGGAACGCAGCGCCCCGGAATGCGGCGACCCGGAACGCACGGGATCGAAATGCGGCGGATCACGATGCAGCGGCCCGGAAGGCGGGGACTCGGAATGCATGGGTCGCGACGCTAGCCCCTCGGCCGACCGCTTCACAGCGGCATACGAGTGAAAGCGACGGATTTCCGTCGCGTCTTGGTTACTTCGGAACGCGGCTGTCGTTTGTCGTGTTGCAGTGCGAGCCGTCCGCGAAATCCGTGAATCAGCTCCTCTGCAGATCGGATCGTTTCTGATGAAGTGCAAGAAGGTCGCTGTCGCCGTCGCCGGTCTCGTCATGGCCCTGGGTGCCGCTGCCCCGGCGGTCGCCGACTCCGGCGCCGAGGGCTACGCGTTCGGCTCCCCGGGCGTGCTGTCGGGCAACGTCGTGCAGGTCCCGATCCACGTGCCGGTGAACGTCTGCGGCAACAGCATCAACGTCATCGCGCTGCTGAACCCGGCGTTCGGCAACGCCTGCGTGAACGACTGACGCTTTTCGGTCGGGTCGACCACGCATTCGGGCGGTCCGCTGTGCGGGCCGCCCGATTCTCGATGCGGCCGATCGGGGGACAGCTGACCCGACAGGTGACTCTGATGGCCCATCATCCGCGGCCCGCGTGTTTCCATTCGGCCCAATAGGCATACTTCTTGCGGTATTCACCGGAAGTCGAATTGCGCAGAGGAGCCACATGGCCGACCGGAAGTACACACCGAGGAGCGTCTGGCTGGGGGCGGCCGTCGCCACGCTCCTCGTCACCGGGTTCGCCCTCCCTCAGGAGCCCGCACCCGAACCGGACCCGACGACCTCCGCGACGCCCGCCGCACCCGCGGTGCCGCCCCCCTCACCGCCGGAGCCCTCCCCGTCCGAGTCGCCCTCCCGCACGGTGACCACCACCACGACCGCCGACGAGAACGGCGCGTCCTCGACGACCGAGACCGTCGAACCCGCACCCGCACCCGCGCCCGCCGCCCCCGAGACCGCGGTCGGCGCCTATCTCCACTACGGCCCGCCGGGGATCGCGCGCATGGGCGAGCTGCAGAAGTGGCTCGGCGGCACCGAACTGAAGGTGGGGCACACGTATCTGCCCGGCGACCTGTGGTCCAACATCGAGGGCGGGGCGGGCTTCCTCGACGCGTGGGCGCAGTGGCGCAAGGAGAAGGACGACCGGCTGTTCGTCCTCAACGTGCCGATGCAGGAGCGCAACGAGGGCGGGGTCGGCAACCAGGAGGTGGCCCGGCTGCTGAAGGCCGGCGCCGCGGGCGAGTTCGACCGGCACTACCGCGTCCTGGCCGAACGGCTCGTCCGGCTCGGCATCCCCGACACCGTGATCGTGCTCGGCTGGGAGATGAACGGCATCACGTACACCTCGCGCTGCGGGCCCGACCCCGCGTCGTGGAAGGCGTACTGGCGGCGGATCGTCACCGAGATGCGCGCGGTGGAGGGGCAGCGGTTCAAGTTCGACTTCGCGCCGAACCGCGGGCGCGACGCCATCCCGTGGACGGAGTGCTACCCGGGCGACGACGTCGTCGACATCATCGGGATGGACTCCTACGACCAGCCCCCGGGCCGCACCTTCGACGAGCAGGTGAACGAGGAGTACGGCCTGCGCAAGCACGTCGAGTTCGCGAAGGAGCGCGGTAAGCCGATCTCGTACCCGGAGTGGGGGCTCTTCCGGTACGGGGACAACCCGGAGTACATGCGGCGGATGCTCGAGTGGATCGACGAGCACAAGCCGATGTACCAGACGATCACGGACTACTGCCCGCACGGCGTCTGGCAGTGCGGCAGCAACCCCGCCTCGTCCAAGGTCTTCCGGGACATGATGACCGAGCCGGGCGGGCCGGCCCCCAGTCCGACCCCGGAGCCCACGCCGACACCGACACCGACGCCGAAGCCCACCGAGCCGTCGCGGCCGCAGAACTGCATGCCGCTGGAGCTGGGCAGTTGGGTGGAGCAGTGGATGGGCGGGAAGATGTGCGTCCGCTTCCACTGGTGGGACAAGTGGTAGCCGACGACGCGTAGTTCGGCTCGCAGACAACGGACCGCCGGCCCCCTCCTCGGGAGGGGGCC
>NZ_JBHWZH010000278.1:0-2496 GCF_042728285.1 Streptomyces sp. NPDC060194
GGCCGGGGTCTCCCCGGCCCGCCGCCGTCGTGTGCGGCCCGCGGCGAGGCGTGCCCGCCCCGTGCGCGGGCCTTGACACGGCGTGGGGGCGGGCGCGGAGAATGATAGCGGAAATTGCAACATGGTTGCACTGAGTGCAACTTGCCGTTGTCCGGCCCATCCCAGGAGTTGCCACCCATGCGCGCCGCGCTCGCCACGTTCCATCCCGCGACCACCGACCGGCTTCGTTTCACGCGTCAACTCGGGCTAGACGACGGGTTGCTGTGGGGGCCGACGCTGCCGCCCGACCTGTCCGCGCTCGACTACAAGGCGCTGCTCGACATCCGGGGGCGGTTCGAGGGGGAGGGGCTGTCGCTGTACGCGATCGAGACGCTGCCGGCCGCGTTCATGCGCGACATCATCCTCGGCGGGCCGCGGCGGGATCAGCACCTGGACGAACTGCGCCGCCTGGTCGGGGACATGGGGCGGGCCGGGATCGGGGTGTTCGGGTACAACTGGATGCCGGACGGGGTGTGGCGGACGTCGAACAGCCACCCGCTGCGGGGCGGAGCGAAGGGCACCGCGAGCGTCGCCGCAGACCTCGCCCGCGCGCCGATCGGGCACGGCCGGGAGTTCGGCGAGGACGAGATCTGGGCCAACTACGCCTACTTCCTGCACGCGGTGGTCCCCGAGGCGGAGGCCGCGGGCGTCCGCCTGGCCCTGCACCCCAACGACGCGCCGGTCCCGTCCGTCGGCGGCGTCCCCGCGCTGTTCTCCACCCGCGCCGCCTTCGAGCGCGCGCTCGCGATCGTCGACAGCCCGGCCAACGCGCTCTGCCTGTGCCTCGGCAACTGGGGCGCGATGGGAGAGAAGATCCCCGAGGTGATCCGGGACCTCGGTCCGCGCGGGAAGATCGTCTACGTCCACTTCCAGGCGGTCCAGCAGAACATCCGCGACCACGGCCGCTTCAACGAGTGCTTCGTCGACGAGGCCGACAACGACGCGCTCGACATCATGCTCGCCCTGCACGAGACCGGCTTCGACGGCGTCATGATCCCCGGCCACGTCCCCCAGATGGAGGGCGACGACGAGTGGCGCACCGTGCACTCCTCCTCGACCACCCCCTACACCCACCCCATGGGCGGCCACCGCGCCCGCGCCTTCACCGTCGGCTACCTACGCGGCCTGGCCAAGGCCGTGGAGCGCCTCGCGTGAGCGGGTGGGGGGACGTGGACCCGCAACACGACCCCGTCGTCCGCGGGTTGTCGTGGGACCATCCGCGCGGACATGCGCCGCTCGTGGCGGTGTCGGACGCGTGGGGGCACGCGCGGGGCGTCCGGGTGGAGTGGACGCGCCGCTCGCTGGCGGAGTTCGCGGGCGGCGAACTCGGTTCGTATGCAGGCGAGTTCGACCTCGTGGCCTGCGACCATCCGCTCATCGGGCGTGCCGCCGAGGCCGGTTGGCTGGAGGCCCTGGACGGCGTCCCCGACGTCTACGCCGGTGCCAGCCACCGCAGTTACGTCCACGGCGACCGGCTGTACGCCGCCCCCGTCGACGCCGCCGCCCTCGCGCTCGCCCGCCGCAGCGACCTCCTCGACACCGCGCCCGGCACGTTCGCCGAGCTGCTCGACCTCGCCCGCGACACCGACACGGTGGCCGTCCCGTTCTCCGTCTTCAGCGCGGGCGCAATCTACGCCACCTTCTGCGCCGAGGCCGGCGTCGACCCCTACGGCTCGTCCCCCGACCGGCGGCACGCGCTCGACCGGATCGCCGACCTCGCCCCGTACACCACGGAGCGCGGGTCCACCGACCTGCTGCGGATCGCCGCCACGACGGACGAACTGCACGTCGTGGCCTGGCCGTACGGGTACAGCGTCTACAGCCGGGACGGCGCGATCGGTGCCCCGCTGACGTTCACCGAGGCCCCCTCCTCCGTCCCCGGCGCGCCCTCACGGCCCGTCCTCGGCGGGGTCGGCCTCGGCCTGCTGACCGGCGCACCCGCCCGCACGGAGGCGCTCGACCTGCTGCACCACCTGGTCGGCGCGCCCGCCCAGCGCGGCCTCTACACCGAGGCCGGCGGCCAGCCCGCCCACACCGACGCCTGGCACGACCCCGCCCTCGACCGCCTCACCCGAGGCTTCCACTCCGCCACCCGCGACTCCCTCGACCGCGCCTTCGTCCGCCCGAACGCCCCCTGGTTCGACCGCGCCCAACCCCGCATCGGCCGTGCGGTCCAGGACTTCGCGCGGGGCCGCCGCGACGCGGCCGCGACGCTGGACGCCCTGGAGGGGCTGGTGAAGGACGCGGCCTGACCCGTCCGTACCGCACCCCGGTGGCCCGGCTCCCCGTCGCACGGGGATGCCGCCGAGCCGACCGTGACGATGCCCGGTCTGACGGTGAAGGACAGGTTGTTCACCGCCACCTTCTCGCCGTACCGCTTGGTCAGCCCCGACAGCTCGATCATGCGGCCACGCTAGGGGGACCGTTGGGCCGATGCCACCCGGGCGGTGCAAACAG
>NZ_JBHWZH010000279.1:0-2406 GCF_042728285.1 Streptomyces sp. NPDC060194
GTGTTTCGTGGCGGGGCCCGCGTGCGTCCGGGGGATGCTGGGAGGGTCGGTCGGGGTGCGGGACGGGTCGGGGTGCGGCGGTCCGGAGGGCCGGCAAGTGGTCCGTACCATTTTCGGGCGAAACAGGACCGGCATGCGGACCAGTTGGCACGTGACTTGGCCTGTCGCTGTACTGACCTTGATCAGAGCATTGACTTGTACGGACCTCTTGCCGATGCTTCCCGGGAACCCCACCGTCTCGGAGGTCTTGTTCCGTGCCCGTGAAACGCTCGATCCCCCCCACCTTCCTCGCCGCGGCCGCGCTGTCCGCCGCGCTCCTCGTGCCCGTGCCGTCGGCCGCCGCCGCGCCCGCGGACGCCCCGCGGACCTCCGCGGCGGCGGTCGGGCAGATCCAGGCGCCCGTCTCGCGGGACCTGGACGCGGTCGACCCGACCGCGGAGACCAACCCCGGAGGTGTGGACACCAACGGCCAGTGCTTCCCCGGCTGCCGGGGGACCAACCAGCTCCTCGCCTACACCCCCGCGTTCGGGTCCCCGAGCACGGGCACGAACCAGTACGGGCAGGACGTCGTCGTCGAGAACGGCCGGGTCACGGCCGTCGGCGGCAGCAACCGGGCCATTCCGGCCGACGGCCTGGTGCTCTCCGGGCACGGGACGGCCGCCAAGTGGCTCGCGGCCAACGCGCAGATCGGCGCGAAGGTCGACATCGACGGCAGGAGGCTGACGCTGACCCTCGACGCCGAGGCGTACGTCGTGCGCGCCGAGCTGCTGCGGGACGACGCGGTCGCGCGGCTCGGGCGGGCGAAGGACTCCTGCACCGAGTTCCCCGAGTCCGACGTGGACGAGGGCCTGGCCGCCGCCGGGGAGACGATCGGGGCCGCGCGCGCCGCACTCGGCCGGGGCGAGGAGGCCGAGGCCGTCGCGCTCGCCACGCAGGCCGCCGCCACCGCGACCGGGGCGGGCGACCGTACGCGCGAGTCGCGGCCTGTCGAGGGGCGCGGGGTGTGGGTGCGGCCGAAGGAGACCACGCCCGAGGCGATCCGGGCGACGATGGACCGGATCGAGCACGCCGGGTTCAACATGGTGTACCTGGAGACCGTGTGGCAGGGGTACACGATCTTCCCCTCCGACGCGGCGAAGGCGGCCGGTGTCGAGTCGCAGCGCCCGAACATGAAGGGGTTCGACCCGCTGAAGGTGTGGATCGAGGAGGCGCACGCGCGCGGCATCGAGCTGCACGCCTGGACGCACACCTTCTTCGTCGGCTCCGAGGGCGCGGGCGACGACAGTGTGGGCGGCAAGGCCGGCCCGGGCCCGATCCTGAGGGCGCACCCGGAGTGGGCGGCCGTCGAGCGCTCGGACGTCGGCAAGGAGGGCCCGCAGCCCTCGACGATGGAGCCCGGCTACTACTGGGTCGACCCGGCGATGCCGGAGGTCCGCGACTACGTCCGGTCCGTCTTCCGGGAGTTGATGACCGACTACGACATCGACGGCCTGCACCTGGACTACATCCGCTACCCGGTCTCGCTCCCCTACGACTCCTCCTTCTCCTACAGCGACTACTCGCGGAGGAAGTTCGCCGACGAGCACGGCGTGGACCCGTACACGCTGAAGCAGACGGACCCGCTGTGGAAGACGTTCGACGCGTGGCGTGAGGCGAACGTGACGACGTTCGTGCAGAGCGTCCGGGAGATGCAGAAGCAGGTGGATCCCGGACTCCCGCTGTCCGGAGCCGTGTTCGCGGACCCGGTGGACGGGTTGAGCAAGAAGTTCCAGAACTGGGCGGACTGGATCGACAAGGACTACCTGGACTTCCTGACGGGGATGTCCTTCGGGTCGTCGCCGGAGTCGGTCGCCAAGGACACGAGGGTCATGCGCGACCGGGTGGGCGAGGCGTACCTGTACACCGCCACCTACGGGCCGATCAACGGCTCCCCCTCGGACGTCATGGGCGACCAGCTGCAGGCGGTGAAGGACGCCGACTCCGACGGGACGGCGCTGTTCGCCTACAACCAGCTGACCGACGCGCAGGTCGAGGCGCTGCACGACGGCGTGTACCGGACGAAGGCCGTCGCCCCGCACGCCGACCCGGCGGGGGCGGCGCGGGACGCGCTGGGTCCGATCCGGGAGCGGATCGCCGACGCGGCGGGCCCGTGCGTCGCCCGGACCGACGCGGTGAAGGCGTCCGCGCGGCTCAAGACGGCCGAGACGCTGCTGAAGCACGCGGGTGGGCACGGGATCGCGCCCGCGAAGCGTCAACTCGCGACCGTGCTCGCGGACGTGAAGGAGTGGAAGGACGCGGACGACGCGTTCACGGCGGGCATCGGCCGCGACCTGCGGATGCTCACGCGGTGGCTGGAGCAGACGGAGGGCTGATCCGCCCGGGGCCGGCCGCCACCCCGCGCGGGGT
>NZ_JBHWZH010000280.1:0-2305 GCF_042728285.1 Streptomyces sp. NPDC060194
CGCCTGCGGGTCCTTCACTGGACGAACCTGGTGTCCCGACGGTAGGTCAGGCGGCCTTCGGCGCGTTCACGTCGGCCGGGAGGGCCTTCTGCGCGACCTCGACCAGCGCGGCGAACGCGTTCGGGTCGTTGACGGCCAGCTCGGCGAGGATCTTGCGGTCCACGGCGACGTTGGCGGCGTTCAGGCCCTGGATCAGGCGGTTGTACGTCATGCCGTTCTCGCGCGCGGCGGCGTTGATGCGCTGGATCCACAGCCGGCGGAAGTCGCCCTTGCGCTTCTTGCGGTCGTTGTAGTTGTAGACCAGGGAGTGGGTGACCTGCTCCTTGGCCTTGCGGTACAGGCGCGAGCGCTGACCGCGGTAGCCCTTGGCGGCCTCGAGGACTGCCCGGCGCTTCTTGTGGGCGTTCACTGCCCGCTTGACGCGTGCCACTTGTTAACTCCTTGTAGCGGGGCCGTGGGGGTGTTCACACGGCCCGAAAGTGATGGGAACCCGGTCTCGACGTCCGTCCCGTCCCGGTCACCGGGGCGGGCGGCGGCGTCACTTGCCGAGAAGCTTCTTGACCTTCTTGGCGTCGGCCGGGGCCACCTCGACGGTGCCGGTGAGGCGCCGGGTCAGCGTGGACGACTTGTGCTCGAGCAGGTGGCGCTTGCCGGCGCGCTCACGGAGCACCTTGCCGGAGCCGGTGATCTTGAAGCGCTTCTTGGAACCGCTGTGGGTCTTGTTCTTCGGCATAGCGCCGTATCTCCTCGTCAGTGGCGCTCCCCCGGTGCGGGCACCGGCTGGCCGGGAGCGTCAGATCTTGGTTTGTGGTTCCGGGTGCGGCCGGGGGCTGCCTGGGTGGCAGCCCCGCGGGGTCACGCCTCGGAGGGGTTCTCGGCCTGGGCCTCGTCGGCCTGGGCCTCGTCGACCGGGGCCTCGGCGGGGGCGGACTGCTTGCCGCCCTCGCGCTCCGCCTTGCGGGCGGCCTGGGCCTCGCGCGCCTCGGCCATGGCCTCGGTCTTCTTCTTGTGCGGGCCGAGCACCATGATCATGTTTCGGCCGTCCTGCTTCGGGTTCGACTCGATGAAGCCGAGCTCCTCGACGTCCGAGGCGAGCCGCTGCAGCAGGCGGAAGCCCAGCTCGGGGCGGGACTGCTCGCGACCACGGAACATGATCGTGATCTTGACCTTGTCGCCCGCCTTGAGGAACCGTACGACGTGACCCTTCTTGGTGTCGTAGTCGTGCGGGTCGATCTTCGGCCGGAGCTTCATCTCCTTGATGACCGTGTGCGCCTGGTTCTTGCGCGCCTCACGGGCCTTCATGGCCGACTCGTACTTGAACTTCCCGTAGTCCATGAGCTTGCAGACCGGGGGACGCGCGCTCGCCGCGACCTCGACCAGGTCAAGGTCGTACTCCTGCGCGAGCTCCAGGGCCTTGGCAAGCGGAACGATCCCGACCTGCTCGCCGCTGGGGCCGACAAGTCGCACCTCGGGAACGCGAATCCGGTCGTTGATACGGGGTTCGGCGCTGATGGATCCTCCTCGGTAGCACCCCACGACTGCCTGGGGAGCAGCCGTGACAATGTGTGTGTCCACGGACCAACCGCTCCGGCGCACAAAAAATGCCCCGGACGGGACACAGGCAGGGCTCCATAACTACCGGAGCACCGCCACGGTCAACCGCGGGGCGCGCATCGAGGGGCTCCATCGTCCGTACGGAACGATGGGGGCCGCCTGACCGGTGACCCGCCGCCCGGGGGGCGGCTAGGTGGGAGATCGGAGCCTCCACTTGTGGGCCGGGCACTGGGTGTCCGGCCGGTCGCTGGACAAGATTAGCAGCTCCCGGGCGGTGGGCCCAAACGGCCGGGGGCCGCATATCGTGGGCGCATGAGCAGCGACGCCACAGGCAGCAACGATTCTCCCACCACCCCCGCCGCCGGGGACACCGCCGACTTCGACGCGATGACCCGCGACATCGCGGAGGTGCCCGCCGTCGAGGTGATCGTCACCGTGGCGGTCAACCTGATGAGCGCGGCGGCGGTGAAGCTCGGCCTGACCGAGGACGGCGACGCCCACAAGGACCTGGACGAGGCCCGCAAGCTGGTGCACGCGCTGGCCGGCCTGCTCGACGCGAGCACGACCGAGATCAGCTCCTTCCACGCGGCCCCGCTCCGCGACGGCCTGAAGTCGCTGCAGCTGGCGTTCCGCGAGGCGTCGATCGTCCCGGACGAGCCGGGCCAGGGCCCGGGCGAGAAGTACACGGGCCCGGTCTACGGCTAGGGGCGGACCGCGGAGAGCCGGGTGGGACGCACACGTCGTGCGTCCC
>NZ_JBHWZH010000281.1:0-2299 GCF_042728285.1 Streptomyces sp. NPDC060194
CGCCCCCCCTGTATGGGCGGGCGGGGCCGCCGGCGGGGGGCGGTTGCCGGGGTTACGGGGGGGTCCGGGCGCGTGACCGCCGGCGGGGGGCCCCCCCGTCGCCGTGTCCGCCCGGGCGCTCAGCGCCCGCCGGCGTCCACGGCGGTGCACCGCCAGCGCTGGTCGGCGCCCTGCTGGAGGCGGAAGGCGAGGGCGTGCAGCCGGTGGCCGGCGCTGATGCGCGCGAAGACCTCGTAGACCTCGGGGCAGGGCTGGAACCAGCCGATGTCCCGGACGACGGGGAGCGGTCCGGCCAGGCGCAGCGGTGCGGCCTCGCCGAGCCGGATCAGCTCGTCGTAGGCGCTGCCGGCGCTGTGCCGCAGCAGCCAGTGGGCCGGGCGACGGCCGCTGAGGACCGCGAGCAGCCGTTCGGTGAAGAGCTCGGTGGGGTGCGGCGGGCGCTGCACGGGGACGCGGGGCGGGTGGTCCCCCGGCCGGCGGCTGTCGCTCCGGGCGGCGCCGCGCGGGGCGCTCGGGGCGGGCCTCCTGGAGCCCGTTCCCGGCCGGGTCCCCGCGCCCTTCGACCTGCTCATGACCTTGCGCACGATGAGAGCCCCCGCTCTGTCGGGCCCGGCGTTGTTACCGGGCGGTAGTTCATCGTCGGGGATCTTCTAACCGGCCCGCTCGAACCGGTGCAAGCCGCCGTACTCCGCTCGTGCGCGGCCCGCGGATATCACCTATCCGAGTGACGCGGGCCCGCCCGCGCCGGGGCCGAGCGGTGCTCCCGTGATCACGGGGTGGACGCCGCGGACCCCTCCACGACACCCCTAAGGAGGGACACCGCACGTATCCTGGCGGGCGTCCGACCCATCGAGAGAGCGGCCCCTCATGCGTGTGTACGTCCCCCTGACCCTGCCCGCGCTCGCCGAGGCGCTGAAGGCGGGCGAGATCGGTCCGGGCCCGCTGACCGCCTACGCGGTGACCCCGGCGCTGCGCGAGTGGTACGTCTCCGACGACATCGAGGAGCTGGAGTACGCGGCGCTGAACCGGGCCGCTTCGGGCTCGCTGCGGCTGATCGCCGGGGACCCGGCCACGGCCCGCCGCCGGGTGGTGGCGGCGGTCGACGTCGCCGACTCGGCCGCCGTCGCCGACCCCGACCGGGGGCTCGACCCGGGGGCGCTCGGCGAGGTCAGGCTGGCGGCCGCGGTGCCGCTGGCGAAGGTGGCCGCGGTCCACGCCGACGGCGACGAGGCCGAGCCGGACGTCACCGCCGCGGCGGCCGCGCTCGGGGCCGCGGACCTGGGCGACGACGACGCACGGTTCGTCGTCGACGGGGCGGAGGACCACGAGCTGCTGTGGTTCGCGACCCAGGAGATCCCGGGCCTGCTCGGCTGAGGCGCGCCCGCCGCGCGCCGTCTGCCGCGCGCCGCCCGCCGCCGTCCGCCGCCGTCCGCCGCGCGGGGGCGCCCCGGCCCTCGGGGCCCGCGCGCACCCCTCGCTCCCGCCTCCAAGCCCCGCTGTCAGAGGCCGCGTGTACCGTGCCGGGATGGGGTACAGCAGCACGCAGCACGAGACGTCGCACCTGGTCTGGGACTGGAACGGCACGCTCCTCGACGACATCGACGCGGTCATCGAGGCGTCGAACGCCGCCTTCGCCGAGTTGGGCATGGAGCCGATCACCCTCGCCCGCTACCGCGAGCTGTACTGCGTCCCGGTGCCGCGCTTCTACGAGCGGCTGATGGGCCGGCTGCCGACGGACGAGGAGTGGGTCGTCATGGACGGCGCCTTCCACCGGCACTACGGGGCGCGGGTCGAGGCGTGCGCGCTCGCCGAGGGCGCGGCCGAGCTGCTCGCCGCGCGCGAGGCCGCCGGGGTCACCCAGTCGCTGCTCTCCCTCGCCCCGCACGAGGATCTGGTGCCGATCGTGCGCCGCCTGGGCATCGAGAGCCACTTCGTCCGCGTCGAGGGCCGCACCGGACCGTCGAACGGGGGCAAGGCGGCGGCCATGGTCCGCCACCTCGACACGCTCGACGCGCTCTCCGCGACGGGGCCGCTGCCGCGGCAGCGGACGGTCGTCATCGGGGACGCCGTGGACGACGCGCTCGCCGCGGCCCACGCCGGTGCGCGGGCGGTGCTCTACACCGGCGGCTCGCACAGCCGGGCGAGTCTGGAGACGGCCGGGGTGCCGGTGGTCGACTCGCTGGCCGAGGCGGTGGCCATCGCGGCGGAGGGCGCGGGCGAGCGGCCGTACCGCCGGCCCTAGCCGACCGGGCCTTGCAGTAGGCCTCGGCGCGGATCTCGCGGGTCCGCGGACCCGCGG
>NZ_JBHWZH010000282.1:0-2275 GCF_042728285.1 Streptomyces sp. NPDC060194
GCAGGCGCCCGCCTGCGGGTCCTTCCGCTGTCCGCCGCCGTCCCCACCCCGCCGTCCCTCCCGTCTTCCGCCGACGATAGTGAGCCGCCGCCCATGGGCACCCCCGAGCTGATCTCCCCCCGCTCCCCGCGCGTCGCCGCCGCCCGCCGGCTGGCCCGCCGGAACTTCCGCGGCAAGGAGCGCCGCTTCCTCGCCGAGGGCCCGCAGGCCGTCCGCGAGGCGGCCGCGCACCGCACCGGCGGCGAGCCGACGCTGACGGAGCTGTTCGCCACCGTCGAGGCCGCCGAGCGGTACGCCGACATCGTGGCGGCCGCGCGGGAGGCCGGGGCGCGGGTGCACCTCGCGGCCGAGGAGGTCATCGAGGACGTCTCCACCACGGTCACCCCGCAGGGCCTGGTCGGCGTCTGCCGCTTCCTCGACTCGCCGTTCGCGGAGATCATCGCGGCCCGCCCCCGGCTCGTCGCCGTCCTCTCCCACGTCCGCGACCCCGGCAACGCCGGCACCGTGCTGCGCTGCGCGGACGCCGCCGGCGCCGACGCGGTGGTCCTCACCGACGCCTCCGTCGACCTCTACAACCCCAAGGCGGTGCGCGCCTCCGTCGGCTCGCACTTCCACCTGCCGGTCGCCGTCGGCGTCCCCGTCGAGGACGCCGTCCGCGGGCTGAAGGAGGCGGGCGTACGGGTGCTCGCGGCGGACGGGGCCGGCGAGCACGACCTCGACGCCGAACTGGACGCCGGCGCCATGGGCGGCCCCACCGCCTGGATCTTCGGCAACGAGGCCTGGGGCCTGCCCGAGGAGACCCGGGCGCTCGCCGACGCGGTGGTCCGCGTCCCGCTGCACGGCAGGGCCGAGAGCCTCAACCTCGCCACCGCCGCCGCGGTCTGCCTCTACGCCTCCGCGCGCGCCCAGCGCTCGGCGGGCGGCTGCCGCGCGGGCGCCTGAGCCGCTCGCGCGGGGGCGTACGGGTTCGAGTCCCGTTCCGGGCCGAGCGGCGCGGCGGGTCCTAGTAAGGTGACCCACTCCGGGGCCCGTTGCGCCGGCCGGAAAAGGTGGGATGCGGGGATGACTATCGCAATGAACGGTGCGTCGCCTGCGGCGGAGCGCGGTGGCGTCGACGACGCCGGACTCCTCGCCCTCGATCCGGACGAGCTGGCCGACGGGCTCGTCGTGGCCGACGAGCACGGCCGGGTGGTGGTCTTCAACGCCGCCGCCGTCCGCATCACGGACATCCCGCGCGAGCGGGCGCTCGGCCGCCCGCTGGAGGACGCCTTACCGCTGGAGGACCTGGAGGGGCGCCGCTGGTGGCGCTGCACCGACCCCTACGGCGGGCTCGCCACCCGCTCCGGGCAGCCGGAGCGCAACCTGCTGCTGCCCGGCGGCC
This sequence comes from Streptomyces sp. NPDC060194, assembly GCF_042728285.1. Taxonomy (NCBI): domain Bacteria; kingdom Bacillati; phylum Actinomycetota; class Actinomycetes; order Kitasatosporales; family Streptomycetaceae; genus Streptomyces; species Streptomyces sp. NPDC060194. The sequence goes on from NZ_JBHWZH010000282.1 coordinate 1,382, forward strand.
GCGAGGTCCTCGTCACCGCCCGGTACGTCCGCGAGCGGCCCGCCGGGCCGGTGCGGCGCCTGGTGATCTCCGTCCGGGACACCGAGGCCCGCCGCCGCAGCGAGCGCAGCCACGCCGAGCTGATCGCGACCGTCGCCCACGAGCTGCGCTCGCCGCTCACCTCGGTCAAGGGCTTCACCGCGACCCTCCTGGCCAAGTGGGAGCGGTTCACCGAGGACCAGAAGAAGCTGATGCTGGAGACCGTCGACGCCGACGCCAACCGCGTCACCCGGCTCATCGCCGAGCTGCTCGACATCTCCCGCATCGACTCCGGCCGCCTGGAGGTGCGCCGGCAGCCCGTCGACATGCCGACCGCCGTCGGCCGCCACGTCCAGGCGCAGGTCGCCGCGGGGCAGCGGCCCGAGCGGTTCTTCGTCCGGGTCGCGGGCCCCCTGCCCGCGCTCTGGGCGGACCCGGACAAGATCGACCAGGTGCTCAGCAACCTCCTGGAAAACGCGGTGCGCCACGGCGCGGGGACTGTCACCATCGAGGTCACGGCAGCGAGGCTCAAGAACCGGGCGGAGGGGACGGCGGTCACCGTGAGCGACGAAGGCCCCGGCATCCCCGAGGAGTCCATGGCGCGCGTCTTCACCCGCTTCTGGCGCGGCAGCAAGCGCGGCGGCACCGGGCTCGGCCTGTACATCGTCAAGGGCCTCGTCGAGGCCCACGGCGGCGCGATCACCGTCGGCCGCGCGCCCGGCGGCGGTGCCGAGTTCCGATTTACGTTGCCCGTGGCGGCCCCGGCCTACCTCTGACGAGGACGGCCCCGCGGCCCCACGGGCCATTCCGATGCGTCACCACCCGTAGACTCGTGCCTGGTGCGACCGGCACGGGGTGGGCGCGTTCGCCCACCCC
>NZ_JBHWZH010000283.1:0-2243 GCF_042728285.1 Streptomyces sp. NPDC060194
TCACCCTGGTGACGGCCGCCTCACCCGTCCGGGTGGAAACGGGAGCGGGGAGGCACGCGAGTGCCTCCCCCCTTCGTTTGCGGGGTGTGAAGGACAAGAACGGCAAGAACGCAGCCGGCCGGCCCAGTGCCCGCGAGCGGCTCCAGTACGAGCGGGAGAAGGAGCGGGCCCGGGAGAAGCGCAAGCGCACGCTCGTCGTGGCGGGCGCGGTGGTCGGGGTGGTCGCGCTGGCCGGCGTGGTCGCGCTGGTCGCCCAGCAGTCCGGCGGCGACAGCGGGGACGCGGCGGGTCCGGTGGTCGCCCCCGCCGGGGCCGTCGGCGAGCAGAGCACCCTCATCCGGGTCGGCGCGCAGGACGCCCCCTCCACGCTCACCGTGTGGGAGGACTTCCGCTGCCCGGCCTGCAAGGCCTTCGAGGACGGCTTCCGCGACGCCGTCCACGACCTGGAGCAGTCCGGCCAGCTCAAGGTCGAGTACAACTTCGCCACCCTCATCGACGGCAACATGGGCGGCAGCGGCTCGCTCCGCGCGGCCAACGCGGCCGCCTGCGCCGAGGACGCGGGCAAGTTCCGCGAGTACCACGACGTCCTGTTCCGCAACCAGCCGCAGGAGACCGACGACGCCTTCGCGAAGAACGACCGGCTGCTCGAACTGGCCGGCGACGTCCAGGGACTGGACACCCCCGCGTTCGAGAAGTGCGTGAACGACGGGACGTACGACAACTGGGTGAAGAAGTCCAACGGCGTCTTCCAGGACGCCCGGCTCCAGGGCACCCCGACGGTCCAGCTCAACGGCGAGTCGGTCTTCCCGATGAAGGGCCAGGAGCAGATCAGCGTCGCCAACCTGAAGAAGTGGGTCGCGGAGGCCAACAAGGGCAAGGAGCCCGGCACGGTCAGTGCGTCGCCCTCGGCGTCCGGCTCCTGACGTGCGCACGGCGGCCGCACGCCTGAGCGGCCGCCCGTTATACAGAAGTTGCCGGGCGGGTGGCCGCCGTCCCCGCCCGGCAGGGTAGCGTCAGGGCTGCCATGGACCTTGCCTTCATTCCCAGCCCGTCGACCGGAGTGCTCCACCTCGGACCGCTCCCGCTGCGCGGCTACGCGTTCTGCATCATCGCCGGCGTCTTCGCCGCCATCTGGATCGGCAACCGGCGCTGGATCGCGCGCGGCGGCCGGCCCGGCACGGTGGCCGACATCGCCATCTGGGCGGTGCCCTTCGGCCTCGTCGGCGGTCGCCTGTACCACGTGATCACCGACTACCAGCTGTACTTCGGCGAGGGCAAGGACCCGGTCGACGCGCTGAAGATCTGGGAGGGCGGCCTCGGCATCTGGGGCGCGATCGCGCTCGGCGCGCTCGGTGCGTGGATCGGCTGCCGCCGCCGCGGCATCCCGCTCCCGGCGTGGGCCGACGCGCTGGCCCCCGGCATCGCCGTCGCCCAGGCCGTCGGCCGCTGGGGCAACTGGTTCAACCAGGAGCTGTACGGCCGGGCCACCGACCTGCCGTGGGCCGTCGAGATCGACAACGGCACGGACGTCGGCACGTTCCACCCGATGTTCCTGTACGAGTCGCTGTGGTGCCTGGGCGTCGCCGCGCTGGTGATCTGGGCTGACCGCCGCTTCCGGCTCGGCCACGGCCGCGCGTTCGCGCTGTACGTCGCCGCGTACTGCTCGGGCCGGGTGTGGATCGAGTACATGCGCATCGACGAGGCGCACCGGATCCTCGGACTGCGGCTGAACGTGTGGACCGCGATCATCGTCTTCGTCCTGGCGGTGACCTACCTGGTGCTCTCGGCGCGGCTGCGACCGGGCCGCGAGGAGGTCGTCGAGCCCCGCACCGAGGCGACGACGCCGTCGGCCGGCGACGGCGGGCCGACGGCCGACGGCAAGGCGGCCAAGGACGGCAAGGCGGCCAAGGACGGCAAGGCGGCCAAGGACGGCAAGGCGGCCAAGGACGGCGAGGCGGTCACGGACGCCGAGGCGGTCACGGACGGCAAGGCGGCCAAGGACGGCGAGGCGGTCACGGACGCCGAGGCGGCCGTCGACGGTGAGAGGGCGAAGTCCGGCGGCGGCAAGGCCGGGGACGGGGCCGCGCCCCCGGCGGAGAAGCCGGCCGACGCCGACCCGAAGCCCGCCGGCCCGGCCGCGGGCGAGTCCGCGGACGGGAAGGCCGGGAGCGTCTCCACCGTGAAGACGGACGAGAAGTAGCCCGCACGACACGACGAGGGGGGCGGGGCCGGACATCCGGCCC
>NZ_JBHWZH010000284.1:0-2224 GCF_042728285.1 Streptomyces sp. NPDC060194
GCGCCGCGTACCTCGGCGCGGCGCGACCGCCCCTCCACCGCGTCCGGCACGAAACCCCGGCGACTGCTGACGGCCCCCCTCCATGAGCGGCGGCATCGGCCCTCTGGAGCCCGGCGAGGACACCCTCGCCCACGACCGCCTCCCCCGCACCGACACCGCGACGCCCTTGGGATCCACCGCGACGAGGCGCCGCGCCCTGGCCGCCCTCGCGACCGCCGCACTCCTGGCCGGCGGCCTCCACGACTGCGCGAGTCGTCCCGAGGACCGTCCGCCCACACCTCCCCCCTATCCGGCCCAGTCCGTCACCGTCATCTACGCCGGGACACTTCCTCCCCTTTCGTCCCCGGCGATTCCGTCGACCTTCACCTTCCAACTCATGGTGGCCATGGGAAAAGGTCCGGAAATCAGCGTCGAAAAGGTCGCGCAACCTTCGGAATCCATGGCACTCTCCACTGCCCCCATTCTCCCGCTGACGCTTCGCGCGCACTCTCATCGGACACTGACCATCACTATCCGGATACGGGACTGCGCGAAAACACCAAGGAACGCGAGCCTGCCCTACCTGGATGTAACGCTGCGCAACATTCGCGCAATACAACAGCGGAGCTACATCCTCGGTCCGGGCTACGCGGAAGACCTCGCCACCTGGATCGCCGCCTCCTGTCCGGACCCAACGCGCCCCGCACTGCCCCCTCCTGCCGATTCTCACAATGCGAGATGAGAGGGCGACCGATTTCCCCCCTTCTGCCCCGCGATCCGAATCGGACATTCCACTTGGGCATAACAAGAGCGTCACAGCATGGGTCCGACCTTCCCCCCTTCCCGTGAAAGCGGCCTATAGTCACGCCCAGTCACCGCGCCACCGGATGCCTTTCAGTTCGGTTCCAGCGCTCGACTCGGCGTTCCACCGAGGAACACCCGTGCCCGGAGAGGACTGAATCGTGCGTCAACGTTCCCTGCTCATGATCACCACCGCGATAACCGCCGGAGCGCTCACGCTGTCCGCCTGCGGATCGCGCGACGAAGGCAACAAGGGCGGCAGTGACGCCGAGGGCGGCAGCACCACCGTCGTCATCGGCGTCGACGCCCCCCTCACCGGAGACCTCTCCGCGCTCGGTCTGGGCATCAAGAACTCCGTCGACCTCGCGGCCAAGACGGCCAACAAGGAGAAGACGGTCAAGGGCGTCACGTTCAAGATCGAGGCCCTCGACGACCAGGCGCAGCCCGCCTCGGGCCAGCAGAACGCCACCAAGCTCGTTGCCAACAAGGACGTCCTCGGCGTCGTCGGCCCGCTGAACTCCTCGGTGGCCGAGTCGATGCAGAAGGTCTTCGACGACGCCAAGCTCGTCGAGGTCTCGCCGGCCAACACCAACCCCGCCCTGACCCAGGGTCCGGACTGGAACGGCGGCACCAAGAACCGCCCGTACAAGTCCTACTTCCGCACCGCCACCACCGACGCCATCCAGGGTCCGTTCGCCGCGCAGTACCTCTTCAACGACGCGAAGAAGAAGAACGTCTTCGTCATCGACGACAAGAAGACCTACGGCGCCGGTCTCGCCGCCACCTTCACGGACGAGTTCAAGAAGGTCGGCGGGAAGGTCGCCGGCGTCGAGCACATCAACCCGGAGAGCAACGACTTCTCGGCCATCGTCACCAAGGTCAAGAACTCCAAGGCCGACGCGGTCTACTACGGCGGCGAGTACCCGCAGGCCGGCCCGCTCAGCAAGCAGCTCAAGGCCGCGGGCGCCAAGGTCCCCGTCGTCGGCGGTGACGGCATCTACAGCGCCGACTTCATCAAGCTCGCCGGAGCGGGCGGCGCGGGCGACCTCGCCACCTCCGTCGGCGCGCCCGTCGAGGAGCTGCCCTCCGCGAAGGAGTTCGTCGACAACTACAAGGCGGCCGGCTACAAGGAGGCCTACGAGGCCTACGGCGGCTACTCCTACGACTCCGCCTGGGCGATCATCGAGGCGGTCAAGGCCGTCGTCGAGGCCAACGACGGCAAGCTCCCGGACGACGCCCGCGCCAAGGTCACCGAGGCCATGCAGAGCGTCTCGTTCGACGGCGTGACCGGCAAGGTCTCGTTCGACGAGTTCGGCGACGCCACCAACAAGCAGCTCACGGTCTACACCGTCGAGGGCGACGCCTGGAAGCCCGTCAAGTCGGGCACCTTCACCGGCTGACCCACCCCCGCACCACCACTCCGCGCGGGGCGCTGATCCACAAG
>NZ_JBHWZH010000285.1:0-2206 GCF_042728285.1 Streptomyces sp. NPDC060194
CCGGGCCCCTCGGGCACCGCCGCCGACGCGGCGTACGGGCCGGCGACCGGCTCCGGGTACGGTCCCGCGCGGCAGGGCGGGCGGCGCCGGTGGCCCGCCGTGGTCGGCGCGCTGGTCGCCGCCGCGCTCGTCGGCGGGGGAGTGGCGGCCAGCTCGCGCTACGTCCTGGACGACGGGAAGGGCGGCGGCTCGGGGCGCGGCGGCTCGTCCCCGTCCGCGAGCGCCTCGGCGTCGGGGGAGCAGCGGCCGTCCCCGTCCCCCTCCGGCGGCGAGGACACCGGCGGTGGCACCGCCGGAGGGCAGTCCCCGTCGCCCGCCGACGGCGTTCCCAACGGCTGGGTCCGTGTCGAGGACCCCGAGGGCTTCAGCCTGCTCCTTCCGCAGGGCTGGGAGCGGCGGACCGAGAACGGCCAGATCGACTACACCCCCGACGGCGGTGTCCGTTTCGTCCGGATCGCGATCGATCCGGAGACCGACTGGGAGAGCCCCTACGAGCACCAGACCGACCTGGAGCGGGGCGTCTCGAAGCGGCCGGGCTACCAGCGGCTGGGCCTCGTGGCCAACACCTACCGTGACCTGACCGGCGCGCGCTGGGAGTTCACCTGGACCGCCGGCGACAAGGACGCCTCCCGCGGTCCGCGGCACGCGATCTCCCAGTCCTGGATCGACCGGGACGGCACGGAGTACGTGGTCTACATGTCCTCGCCCGAGGAGCGGTGGGCGGAGACCCGCGAGCAGTTCGACAGCGTGCTCCGGGGCTTCCGGCCCTGACTTCGGTCACCGATCCCGCCGAATTCCGCCGGGGTGAGCGGGGTCATACCGATGACGTTCCGTGGTGTGACCCAGCTAATGCGACCTCTCGCCGCAAGGGCTCTTCGACGCCGGGCGCACGGTGAGTGACGGAAACGTGCCGCCGTATTCGCCGTAAGGATCAGTTGTGAAGAAACGGCGTTTGTTCTGCGGCTCATCCGTCACTTAACGTCCCAGGGACTCCGGACGGAACGCCTAATCCTGCCGCCGCCCGGACACCGAATCCGACTTCGAATCACCGAATCGGCAGGAGCGGGGGACCCGTTCAGTACGCGGTCCCGGAATTCGATCTTCGTATTCCAGGGCCGCTAGGGGTGAAGCCGCGTCGCCGCGGCCGGGCATCTCCAGCCCGAACCCGACAGCTAACCCCGCAGGCGTCGGAGAGGAATGCAGCATGCCGATCAAGGCACAGCACAAGCGCGTCCGTCCCCGTCGCGTCGTCCGCGGCATCACCGCCATCGGCGCGGGCTCCGCCGCCCTCGCCCTCCCGCTCTTCGGCGCCGCCCAGGCGCACGCCTCGACCGAAGCGGCCCCCGCCGCGAAGGCCGGCGCCACCTTCCGCTCCGCGCCCGTCCACGCGCAGCCGAAGCAGGCCGAGAAGTCCACCTACACCGTGGCCGGCGGCGACTACCTGTACAAGATCGCCCAGGAGCACGACGTCGCCGGCGGCTGGAAGCAGCTCTACGCCGACAACCAGGACGTCATCGGCGGCAACCCCGAGCTGATCTACCCGGGCCAGAAGCTGGAGCTCGACGGCTCGGCCGCGCCGGCCGCGCAGAAGCAGCAGGCCCCGAAGGCCGCCGCCCCGAAGCCCGCCGCGCCGAAGCAGCAGGCCCCGAAGCCGGCCGCGCCGAAGCAGGAGGCCGCCCCGCAGCAGGAGGCCAAGCAGGCCGAGGCGCCCGCCACCGCCGACTCCTCCTCCAACAGCAGCGGTTGGGTCAAGCCGGTCGACGCCGGCACCTCCACCCCCTACCGCGCCTCCGGCGGCAGCTGGTCCAGCGGTTCGCACACCGGCGTCGACTTCTCGGCCGGCTCCGGCTCGACCGTGAAGTCCATCGGCCAGGGCACCGTCGTCTCCGCCGGCTGGGGCGGCGCCTACGGCAACCAGGTCGTCATCAAGCACAACGACGGCCACTACTCGCAGTACGGCCACCTGTCGTCGATCTCCGTCTCCGCCGGCCAGAGTGTCGGTGCGGGCGACACGATCGGCCTCTCCGGCTCCACCGGCAACTCCACCGGCCCGCACCTCCACTTCGAGGTCCGCACCGGCCCGGACTACGGCTCGGACATCGACCCGGTCGCCTTCCTGCGCGCGCACGGCGTCTCGGTCTGACCGAACGACCCCCAGGGGCGGGCGCCTTGAGCGCCGGACCGCCCCGCCCGGTCTCCCCGAGGG
>NZ_JBHWZH010000286.1:0-2125 GCF_042728285.1 Streptomyces sp. NPDC060194
GGCCGGCCGGCCCCCGCGGGGAGTGGTCAACTCTTGACCGCGCCCTGGGTGATGCCGCCGACCACGTGCTTGCCGAGGAAGGCGAAGACGAGCAGCAGCGGCACGGTGGAGATCAGCGCACCGGTCAGGACGACCGCCTTGTCGACGGTGTGGTTGCCCGCGCCGAGGCCGGCGAGGGAGACCTGGAGGGTCGGGCTGCCCTCGGGGGTCAGCGCGATGAACGGCCAGAAGAAGTCGTTCCACGCCTGGACGAAGACGAGCATCCCGAGGACCGCCATCGCCGGCCGGGCGACGGGCAGCACCACGTGCCAGATCACCCGCAGGCTGTTCGCGCCGTCCATCCGCGCGGCCTCGACCAGTTCGATGGGCAGTGCCTCGATGAGGAACTGCCGCATGAAGAACACCCCGAACGCGGCGACGAGCGACGGCAGGACGACCGCCTGCAGCTGGTCGACCCAGCCGAGCTCGGTGATGATCTGGTAGAGCGGGATCACGCTGAGCTGCGGCGGGATGGTCATCGTCGCGACGACCAGGGCGAGCAGCACGTTCCTGCCGGTGAAGCGCAGTTTGGCGAAGGCGAAGCCGGCCAGGGTCGCGAACATCACCGTCGAGAGGGCCACCAGGCCCGCCACTACTGTGGTGTTGACCAGCGCCACGCCCATGTCCGCGTCGGTCCACGCCTTGGAAAGGTTCTTCGCCAGGTCGGGGCCGAACCAGAGCGGGGCGGGCGCGGAGGAGACGCGGGCCGCGTCGTGCGAGGCGGCGACCAGGTTCCAGTAGAGCGGGAAGAGCGAGATCAGCGCGGCGAACCCGAGGACGACGTAGGTGAGCCAGCCGGCGTGCTGCTGGCGGCCGGCGCCCTGCCGGAGGCGGCGCCGCGCGGGCGGGGGGCCCGCCACGCCGGCGGCGGGGGCCGTGCGGGGCTCGGTGACGGTGGCCATGGCTCAGCCCTCCAGCTTCGTGCGGGTCAGGCGCGCGGACACCAGCCGCAGCGCCCCGATGAGGAGCAGCAGCGCGAGCATCACCCAGGCGATCGCCGAGGCCTGCCCGAGGGCGCCGGTGACCCAGCCCTTCTCGTACATCAGCAGGCTGAGGGTCTGGTACTGGTTGCCCGAGCCGCCGCCGATGCCGAGCGAGCCGCCGTAGATCATCGGCTCGCCGAACAGCTGGGTCGCGCCGATGGTGGAGACCACGATCGTGAACAGGATCGTCGGGCGGATCGAGGGGATCGTCACCGAGACGAACTGCCGCCAGCGCGAGGCCCCGTCGAGGGCGGCGGCCTCGTAGAGGTCCTGCGGGACGGCCTGCATCGCGGCCAGGTAGATCAGCGCGTTGTAGCCGGTCCAGCGCCAGATGACGATGGTGGAGATGGCGATCTGCGCGGGCCACTTGGACGACTGCCAGTCGACGGGGTCGAAGCCGACCCAGCCGAGCACCGAGTTGATCAGCCCGTAGTCGGAGTTGAACAGCTGGGCGAAGACGAGCGTGGCCGCGGCGATGGAGGTCGCGTACGGGGCGAGCACCGCGACCCGCAGGAAACCGCGGCCGCGCAGCTTGTAGTTGAGCAGGTGGGCCAGGCCCAGGGCCATCAGGAGCTGCGGGACGGTGGATATGACGCCGAGGGTGAAGGTGTTGGCCAGCGCGTTCCAGAAGAAGGTGCTGTCCCAGAGGCCGGTGTAGTTCTCGATCCCGCGCCACTCGGCCTCGCCGCCGAGCTCGACCCGGTGCAGCGAGAGCCAGCCGGTGTAGAGCAGCGGGAAGAGTCCGAAGGCCGCGAAGCACAGGAAGAACGGGGCGACGAACGCGTACGGCGTCGCCTTGAGGTCCCAGCGGTACAGGCGGCTGCGCCAACCGGGCCTGTCCTGCCGGGGGGTGCCCGACCCGCGGGTGGTCGGTTCGTCGGGCGGGTCGGTGGGCTGCGGGCTGCCGGCCGCGGCCCGGACGGAGGTGGCCACGAGGGGCGTCCTTCCGGTCGGTTCGGTGCGGCCCGGCGTCGGCGGACGCGGGGCCGGGGCGGAGGAGGGGGTGCGGTGCGGGGCGGTCCCTTCGTGGGCGGGACGGCGGCCCGGGGTGCCGGGGCCGCCGTCCCCCGGCCCCCCGCCGCGCAGTCAGGGGGGCGGCGGCG
>NZ_JBHWZH010000287.1:0-2085 GCF_042728285.1 Streptomyces sp. NPDC060194
GGCCCGCCCCCGCGGAGGGGACGGGCCGTCGGGCGGTGGGGACTAGCGCTTCGCGCGGGACGCGGTGCGGCCGCGCTCCTTCTGGTCCAGGACGACCTTGCGGATGCGGACCGCCTCCGGGGTGACCTCGACGCACTCGTCGTCGCGGCAGAACTCCAGGGACTGCTCCAGGGAGAGCTTGCGCGGCGGGACGATCGCCTCGAAGGAGTCGGCGGAGGAGGAGCGCATGTTGGTGAGCTTCTTCTCCTTGGTGATGTTGACGTCCATGTCGTCGGCGCGGGAGTTCTCGCCGACGATCATGCCCTCGTACACCTCGGTGCCCGGCTCGGTGAAGAGCACGCCGCGCTCCTGCAGGTTGGTCATCGCGAAGGCGGTGACCGCGCCGGCCCGGTCGGCGACCAGGGAGCCGTTGTTGCGGGTGGTCAGCGTGCCGAACCACGGCTCGTGGCCCTCGTGGATCGAGTGCGCGATGCCGGTGCCGCGGGTTCCGGTGAGGAACTCGGTGCGGAACCCGATGAGGCCGCGGGACGGGACGACGAACTCCATGCGGACCCAGCCGGAGCCGTGGTTCGACATGTTGTCCATGCGGCCCTTGCGGGTGCCCATGAGCTGGGTGACGGCGCCCATGTGCTCCTCGGGCACGTCGACCGTGAGGCGCTCGACGGGCTCGTAGGTCTTGCCCTCGACCTGCTTGGTGACGACCTGCGGCTTGCCGATGGTCAGCTCGAAGCCCTCGCGGCGCATCTGCTCGACCAGGATGGCCAGCGCCAGCTCACCGCGGCCCTGCACCTCCCAGGCGTCGGGGCGCTCGGTGTCGAGGACGCGCAGCGAGACGTTGCCGATGAGCTCGCGGTCCAGGCGGTCCTTGACCTGACGGGCCGTCACCTTGCGGTCCTTGACGGCCGACTTGGCCTGGGCGCCCTTGCCGGTGCCGCCGCGGCCGACCAGCGGCGAGGTGTTGGTGCCGATGACCATGGAGATCGCGGGCTCGTCGACCGTGATCAGCGGGAGCGCGATCGGGTTCTCGGGGTCGGCCAGGGTCTCGCCGATCATGATGTCGGGGATGCCGGCGACCGCGCAGATGTCACCGGGGCCCGCCACCTCGGCGGGCTTGCGGGTGAGCGCCTCGGTCATCATCAGCTCGGTGATGCGGACGTTGGAGATGGTGCCGTCGCGCTTGATCCAGGCGACCGTCTGGCCCTTGCGCAGCTCGCCCTGCTCGACGCGGAGCAGCGCGATGCGGCCGAGGAAGTTGTCGGCGTCGAGGTTGGTGACGTGCGCCTGCAGCGGGGCGGCCTCGTCGAACTCGGGGGCCGGGACGTGGGCCAGGATCGTGTCGAAGAACGGCTGCAGGTTGTCGCTGTCGGCGGGGACGGTGCCGTCCTCCGGCTTGGTCAGCGAGGCGACGCCGTCGCGGGCGCAGGCGTAGACGATCGGGAACTCGATCTGGTCCTCGTCCGCGTCGAGGTCCAGGAACAGGTCGTAGGTCTCGTTGACGACCTCGTCGATCCGGGAGTCGGGGCGGTCGGTCTTGTTGATGCAGAGGATGACGGGCATCCGGGCCTGGAGCGCCTTGCGGAGCACGAAGCGGGTCTGCGGGAGCGGGCCCTCGGAGGCGTCGACGAGGAGGACCACCGCGTCCACCATCGACAGGCCGCGCTCGACCTCGCCGCCGAAGTCGGCGTGGCCGGGGGTGTCGATGATGTTGATGGTGATGACGTCGCCGCCATCCTTCGGGTGGTACTTCACCGCGGTGTTCTTGGCCAGGATCGTGATGCCCTTCTCACGCTCCAGGTCGTTGCTGTCCATCATGCGGTCGTCGAGCGACTCGGCGGCGTGCGCGGCGAAGGCGCCCGCCTGCTTGAGCATGGCGTCGACCAGGGTGGTCTTGCCGTGGTCGACGTGGGCGACGATGGCGACGTTTCGGATGTCGTGGCGCGTGGGCATGCTGACTGGCGCTTCTCTCGATCGGGGGATAGGCGTCTCGTTCCGCGTACGCCCGCCGGGCGGACGCGCCACGGCTCCCCCCATGGTACGTGGCCCGGACGCACCGGGACGCGGCGCGGGCCCCGGCCGGAGCGGCCG
>NZ_JBHWZH010000288.1:0-2070 GCF_042728285.1 Streptomyces sp. NPDC060194
GGGTGAACCCGCCCGGCGGCGGCCGCCGACAGGTCTGCCATACTGCGGATATGACGAGCCGTCAGCGAGGGGAAGCGGCGCGCTCCGCGGTGCGCCGGGCCGAACTCATCGCCATCGGGCGCACGTTGTTCGCCGACACCTCCTACGACGCCCTGTCGATGGACGACATCGCCCGGCAGGCGGGCGTCGCCAAGGGGCTCATCTACTACTACTTCACGAACAAGCGCGGCTACTACCTGGCGATCGTCGAGGCCTCGCTCGCCGAGCTCACCCAGCACGCCGCCGCGGCCCGGGACTCCCCGCCCGCCGAGCGGCTGCACCGCACCGTCGACGCCTACCTGCGGTACGCGCAGGGCCACCAGGAGGCGTACCGCACGATCGTCTGCGGCGGCGTCGGCTTCGACGCCGAGGTGCACGCCCTGCGCGCCGGGGTGCGCGAGGTGCTGATGACCGAGATCGCCCGGGGCGCCTACGGCCGCCCCGACATCCCCCAGCCGGCCCGGCTCGCCCTGCTGAGCTGGCTGCACGGCGTCGAGGGCGTCACCCTGGACTGGCTGGACCGCCCGGAGGTCCCCCGCGACACCCTGCGGCTGCTCCTGGCCCGCCTCCTGCGGGTCACCCTCACCACCATCGAGGAGTTCGAGCCCGGCTGCCCCGCCCCGGCCGCCCCGGCCGAGCCTCCCTTCTGAACCGCGCCCCGGAAGATCGTCCTGAGGTCTGGTGACGGGTACCACCCGATCGGGCATACTCAACGCGCCGCAGCCGCTGGTCAGCCGCTTCCGCGATCCGGGAGCGCACCATCGGACCGGCAGTGTCACCGGCGTCGCCGCCCCACCCCGGGCGAGCGCGCCGCCACGCCCGACCGGGAGGAGCACGACACCATGGTGGAACGCCAGCTGCCGTCCGAGGAGGCCCGCGCCCTCTTCGCCCTGCTGCGCGACGTGATCGAGCGGGAGATCCGCCCCACGGCGGCCGCCGAGGAGGACGCCGGGCACTTCCCGCGCGAGGTCTTCGCCCTGCTGTCCGAGGCCGGACTGCTCGGCCTGCCCTACCCCGCCGAGTACGGCGGCGGCGACCAGGGCTACGAGCTCTACCTCCAGGTCCTCGAGGAGCTCAGCGCCGCCCGCCTCACCGTGGGCCTCGGCGTCAGCGTCCACACGCTCGCCTGCCACGCGCTCGCCGGCTTCGGCACCAAGGAGCAGCGCGCCGAGCACCTCCCCGCCATGCTGGGCGGCGGCCTGCTCGGCGCGTACTGCCTCTCCGAGCCCACCTCCGGATCCGACGCCGCCTCCCTGCGCACCAGGGCCGTCCGCGACGGCGACGGCTGGGAGCTGACGGGCACCAAGTCCTGGATCACCCACGGCGGTGTCGCGGATTTCTACACCGTCCTCGCCCGCACCGGCGGCGACGGCGCGCGCGGGATCAGCGCCTTCCTCGTCCCCGGCGACGCCCCCGGACTGAGCGCGGCCGTCCCCGAGCGCAAGATGGGCATGAAGGGCTCGCCCACCGCCCAGCTGAACTTCGACGGCGTGCGGGTGGCCGACGACCGGCGCATCGGCGACGAGGGCCAGGGCTTCGCCGTCGCGCTCTCCGCGCTCGACTCCGGCCGCCTCGGCATCGCCGCCTGCGCGGTCGGCGTCGCGCAGGCCGCCCTCGACGAGGCGCTGGCCCACGCCGCCGGCCGCGAGCAGTTCGGGCGGCCGATCGCCGACTTCCAGGGCATGCGCTTCCTGCTCGCCGACATGGCGACCAGGGTCGAGGCCGGACGGGCCCTGTACCTCTCCGCGGCCCGACTCCGGGACGCGGGGCGTCCGTTCGCCAAGGAGGCCGCCATGGCGAAGCTCTTCTGCACGGACGCGGCGATGTCCGTCACGACCGACGCCGTGCAGGTGCTCGGCGGCTACGGGTACACCGCGGACTTCCCCGTCGAGCGCCTCATGCGCGAGGCGAAGGTCCTGCAGATCGTCGAGGGCACCAACCAGATCCAGCGGATGGTGATCGCCCGGCAGCTCCTCGGGCCCGAGACGCGCTGAGCGCAGCCGGACGACCGGGCGGGCCCGTCGGAGGGGC
>NZ_JBHWZH010000289.1:0-2008 GCF_042728285.1 Streptomyces sp. NPDC060194
CCCCCCCGTTACCTTTTTCGTGGCTCCGCAATGGGGCCTCCGGCCTTCGGGTCCGGCATGACTTCCCCCTCCTGTTGTTGATGATCCGGGGGGTGGTGTCACCGGGCTCGGAGGCATCGACGGACCGCTGATGAGGGGCTTGAGCACCGGCTTCACCCAAGGCCGGAAGAGCTCTCCGTAACGTGGATGTGGCAGCTCGATGCCGTGCCAGGGCCGGACGAAAGCGTGATGGAGGGGCCTACACGTGATCGACACCGGCGACATCGACGTCTTCCTCGGCCTGGACGTCGGCAAGGGCGAACACCACGCCACCGCCATCACCCCGGCCGGGAAGAAGGCCTTCGACAAGCGCCTGCCCAACACCGAACCCAAGCTCCGCGAGCTGTTCGCCAAACTGCAGGCCAAGCACGGGACGGTGCTGGTCGTGGTCGACCAGCCGGCCTCGATCGGCGCCCTGCCTCTGGCGGTCGCGACGGACATGGGCTGCCCGGTCGCCTATCTGCCGGGGTTGACGATGCGACGGATCGCCGACCTCTACCCGGGCGAGGCCAAGACCGATGCGAGGGACGCGTTCATCATCGCCGACGCGGCCCGCGCGATGCCGCACACGCTGCGGACGATCAACGGCGAGGACGAGACGATCGCCGAACTGGAGATGATCGTCGGGTTCGACGACGACCTCGCTGGAGAGGCCACCCGGGTCGCGAACCGGCTGCACGGCCTGCTGACGCAGATCCACCCGTCGCTGGAGCGGGTGCTGGGGCCGCGGTTGCAGCACCCGGCCGTGCTGGCCCTGCTGGAGCGGTTCGGTTCACCGGCCCAGATCCGCAAGGCCGGACGGCGGCGGCTGGTCACGCTGTTACGACCGAAGGCCCCGCGGATGACCGAGCGGCTGGTCGAGGACATCTTCACCGCCCTGGACGAGCAGACCGTCGTCGTTCCGGGCACCGAGGCAGCCGCGCTGATCGTCCCGAGCCTGGCCGGATCCCTGACCGCAGTCCTTGAGCAGCGCAAACTCCTGGCCGGGCGGATCGAGGAACTCCTGGAGGCCCACCCTCTTTCGAAGGTCCTGATGTCGATGCCGGGAGTCGGTGTCAGGACCGGGGCCAGGATTCTGATCGAGGTCGGAGACGGCAGCACCTTCCCAACCGCCGGCCACCTCGCCGCCTATGCAGGACTCGCCCCGGCAACCCGCAGCTCAGGGTCGTCGATCCGAGGCGAACAGCCCTCCCGGCGAGGAAACAAGCAGCTCAAACGGGCCTTCTTTCTCTCCGCGTTCGCCGCTCTGGCCGACCCGGCCTCCCGGGCCTATTACGACAGGAAGATCGCCCAGGGCAAGCACCACACCCAGGCCCTGCTCTGCCTCGCCCGACGCCGGGCGGACGTCCTCTTCGCCATGCTCCGCGACGGCGCCTTCTACGAATCACGTCCGGCGGCCACGGTCAGCTGATCTGCGGCTCCGCCAGCAGCACCACCCGGTCGGACTCGACGTCGAATCCCAGCACCGGATGACTCTGGTCCCAGTCACCTTCGGGCGTCATCACCACCGGCTTGCTCAGTCGGCGCCCGATCGCACGAAGAAATCCGCACAGCACATCCAGCCGGTCCTGTCCCTGCAACTCCCTCAGGTCCACGTCGAAACCGATCTCGTCAGCCGACTCCAACCGAAAGATCGCCAACACATCCGATGTCAGCCAGACCCGCAGGTCCGCGCACTCGGCATCAGCAGGCCGCGACAGCACCTCCGCAGCACGCGGCAGCGGAATGACCACACCACCTTCGGAGTACTCACTCCGCCAGCCACTCGCAACGATCAGATCAAGGACCGCTTGCCAATCCTGGACCGTAGTTCCCATGACCCACACATCCGGAAGACACCCCTCCCACTCAAGGTCGAAGAAGCCCTTCACGTCATCCCACAGCACCTCAGACACTAGGCAATGCTGACCTCAGCCCGAACACAAACGCACCCGGATTTCCTTGACCAAACCCATAGGGGCACCCCCCC
>NZ_JBHWZH010000290.1:0-1971 GCF_042728285.1 Streptomyces sp. NPDC060194
CTGCGACACTGCGCCGACGAACGTGGTCTTCCCCTGCCCGTACCCTCCCGGGGGGTGGTGGGTGGCGGGGGTGGGGGGACGCGGGGCCGCCCCGGGGGGCGGGGGGGGGCGGCCGCGACCCCGCCGGGCGGCCCCGCCCCCCGCCGCGACGAGCCGCCCGCCCCTCCCCCGTTACGCTGGACGGATGACGAGCACGACGCAGGCCCCCGACCGGCCGACGACCCCGAACCGGCGCCGGATGGGCGTCGAGGAGCGGCGTGAGCAGCTGATCGGGGTGGCCCTCGACCTCTTCGGCCGCCGCACGCCGGACGAGGTGTCGCTCGACGAGATCGCGTCGGCCGCCGGGATCTCCCGCCCACTGCTCTACCACTACTTCCCCGGCGGCAAGCTCGGCCTGTACGAGGCGGCCCTCGGGCGGGCGGCCGACGAGCTGGCGGGCCTGTTCGACGAGCCACAGGAGGGCGCGCTGGGGCTGCGGCTCGCGCGCGGCGTCCACCGCTACTTCGACTTCGTCGCCGCCCACGGCCCGGGCTTCGCGGCGCTGCTGCGCGGCGGCCCGGCAGCGGGCGCGGCGGCCGGGGCGGGCACGCCTGCGGACGGCCCGGCCGGGGCGGGGGCCCTGGCGCCCGGCGACCCGGGGCGGACCCTCGCACTGATCGAGGGCGTCCGGCAGGCGGCCCGCACACAGGTGCTCGCCCACCTCACCCCGTACTGCTCGGGGCCCCCGCCGGTGCGGCTGGAACTGCTGGTCCGCTCGTGGGTGATGCTCTCGGAGTCCACGGCGCAGCAGTGGCTCGACGGCGTCCCGGTGGAGCGGGCGGAGCTGGAGCGGCGGCTCGTGCACGACTTCGCCGCGCTCGCCGCGGTGGGCGCGCTGCACGATCCCGAACTGGCCGCCGTGGTGCGGCGGGTGCTGGACGCGGAACCGGCCGACAGCCCCTTCAGGGAGCTGCCGGCCGGGTTGGCGGCGCTGGCGGGCTGAGAGCAGGCCCGCCGGGGGGTCAGGCCGGCGGCTGCTGGCCGTAGTGGACGACGACCTTCTCGAAGCCGAGCGAGGTGAGCAGCCCCTTGAGCATCCGGGTGGTGTTCTCCTCCGCCCGCTTGTTCAGCTCGCTGTCCTTCGCCGCCTCCCCGATGTGCTTCGCGGCGAGCTTGTTGACCGCGCTCTCGTCGGCCGGGTTGTCGGAGAAGAAGTCCCCGAACCGGTCGAGCAGACCGCGCTCCTTGGTGACCGCGTAGGACCGCTCGGGGTCCATCGCGGGCTTGCCCAACTCGGCGTTCGGGAGCCACAGTTCGGCACTGGTGCGGTCGGCGTTCGTCTTCACCTGGTCGCCCTTGACCTGGCCGAGGTCGACGTATGCGCCGACCGTCCCGGCCCCGACGAACAGGGTCCTGGTGCCGCGGATCGCGTCGGGCAGGAACTTCGCGTCCTTCTCCAGGTCGACCACGACCTGGAAGTTGCCCGAGGCCGCCTCGTAGCGGCTCATGTCCTGGATGGACTGCAGGAGCGTGGGCCCCGTCCGGTCCTTGGTCTCCTCGCCGAAGAGGTCGCCGAAGCTCGGGAAGAAGTTCAGCGCCGCGCCGATCAGGAAGACCACGACCAGCAGGACGAGCCCCGCGGGCACCTTCACCCACCAGGGCAGCTGCGGTCGCCGCCGGGGGGCCTCGGCCCCGCCCGCGCGCCGCTCGGAATCACGCCGTGTGTCGGTGGACGTCATACCGTACGGATGCCCTCCCGGGACGGCGTCACCCCTGCCGTCCGATCACGAATTCGCGCACGGACGTCACGAGTTCGCCCGCCGCGCCGCGCCCGACGGCCCGCACCGCACCGTCGTCATCGCCGGTGACGGCTCGTTCTTCATGCACGGCATGGAAATCCACACCGCGATCGAACACGACCTGCCCATCACCTTCGTGGTGTTCAACAACAACGCGCACGCCATGTGCGTCACCCGTGAACAGCTCTACTAC
>NZ_JBHWZH010000291.1:0-1904 GCF_042728285.1 Streptomyces sp. NPDC060194
CGCCCCGGGGGGGGCTCGGTGTCCGGCCCGGCGGCCGGGGCGGCGGCCCCCCGGGGCCCCCGCTGGTTGGGGGGGGGGGCCCGGTTTCGTGCACCGGGCACCCCTGCCGTTCGCGCGGACACTCACTCGGCCGGCGTACCCGGCCGCCCCCGCCCCCGTAGAGTGACGGGCGCGTCGGAAAAACTTCAGAGGGGTGCCGGGAAGTCTGGTCGGCGGACGGAAGAGTCCTGCCCGCCCGACCCCCGAACCGGAGGCCACCACGTGCCCGCGCCCCCCTCCCTGCCGAAGTTCCTCCACCGCCCGTCCCTCCCCGAGCGGCGCCACCTCGCCGACGCGCTGCGCACGGAGACCGTCGGCGGCATGCTGCTCCTGGCCGCCGCGGTGGTCGCGCTCGTGTGGGCGAACGCCTTCGGCGGCAGCTACGAGCAGGTGCGCGACCTGCACCTCGGTCCCGCCGTCCTCGGGCTCGACCTGTCGATCGAGCACTGGACCGCCGACGGCCTCCTCGCGGTCTTCTTCTTCGTAGCCGGTGTCGAGCTCAAGCGCGAACTGGTGGCGGGCGAACTGCGCGACCGCAGGGCCGCGGCGCTGCCGGTGATCGCCGCCCTGTGCGGGATGGTCACGCCCGCGCTGGTCTACCTGGCCGTCAACCTGGTCGGCGGCGGGTCCACCGACGGCTGGGCCGTCCCCACCGCCACCGACATCGCCTTCGCCCTCGCCGTGCTGGCCGTCATCGGCACCTCGCTGCCCTCGGCGCTGCGGGCCTTCCTGCTCACCCTCGCCGTCGTCGACGACCTGTTCGCGATCCTGATCATCGCCGTGTTCTTCACCAGTGACCTGAACTTCGCCGCGCTCGGCGGCGCGTTCGCCGGCCTGCTCGTCTTCCACCTGCTGCTCCGCGCGGGCGTGCGTGGCTGGTACGTGTACGTCCCGCTCGCCGTGGTGGTCTGGGCGCTGATGTACAACAGCGGCGTGCACGCCACGATCGCCGGGGTGGCGATGGGGCTGATGCTCCGCTGCCACCGGCACGAGGGGGAGGAGCTGTCCCCGGGCGAGCGCGTCGAGCACCTGGTGCGGCCGCTGTCGGCCGGGATCGCCGTCCCGCTCTTCGCGCTGTTCTCGGCCGGGGTGGTGATGAGCGTCAGCGCCGTCGAGGACGTGTTCACCCGCCCGGAGACCCTCGGGGTGGTGCTCGGGCTCGTCGTCGGCAAGGCGCTCGGGATCTTCGGCGGGACCTGGCTGGCCGCCCGGTTCACCCGCGCGGAGCTGAACGACGAGCTCGCCTGGCCCGACGTGTTCGCGGTGGCCACGCTGGCCGGCATCGGCTTCACCGTCTCGCTGCTCATCGGGGAGCTCGCCTTCCCCGACGACCCCGGCCTCGCCGACGAGGTGAAGGCGGCCGTGCTGCTCGGCTCGCTGGTCGCGGCCGTGCTGGCCTCCGTCCTGCTCCGCACCCGCAACGCGAAGTACGCGCGGATGTGGTCGGAGGAGACCCGCGACGAGGACGGCGACGGCATTCCCGACATCGACCAGGTCGGCCTGCCGGAGTACCACCTCCGGATGGCCGCGATGTACGAGACGCGCGCGGCCGAGCACAGGAGGCGTGCGGAAGCCGCCGCCCGGGCAAGCGACGAGGACGACAGTCGGGCATGATCTGACATCTGACGGTGCGGCAGCGGGAACGCACGCCGTCCTGTGCGGCCGAAGAGCAGACGACGCAAGTGAACGCAGAGGAGAGACGCGATGAGCCATCTCGAGAGCGGCGGCGAGCGCAGCCTCGGTCAGCTGGTGGCGGCGGCGACCACCACGCGCATCCCGAGCCCGGTCTCCCGCGACGCGCTGTCGACCGCGTCCAGGATGATCTCCAGCGCCGGGGTGAGCCCGCCGAGCAGCGGGGCGTACGA
>NZ_JBHWZH010000292.1:0-1870 GCF_042728285.1 Streptomyces sp. NPDC060194
GTCGTGCACACGACGGGGGCGGCCCCTGTACGATCACGCTTTCTTCACATCAAGGCCCAGGGGGGTCCCGTGCGCACATCCACCGACGGACGCGGCCGGCACAGACGCCGGCTGAGCCGGCTCATACCGGCGGCGGCTGCCGTCCTCGCCCTCGTCGGCGGCGGCATAGCCGCGGCCACCTCCTACGCGGGCCAGTCCGACGGCGGGCCGCTGGCCAAGCCGCCGGCCGGCACGCAGGTGGCGTCGGCGGAGGACGAGGAGACCACCGTCAAGCCGTTCATCATCGGCGGCACCGCGGCGAGCCAGTCCTGGATGGTCCAGCTCGTCTACAAGGACTCCCGGGGCTCCTACTTCGTCTGCGGCGGCACCCTGGTCGCCCCCACGAAGGTCCTCACCGCCGCCCACTGCCTGCACGACGCGGACGGGACCCGCCAGGACTGGGGGAAGAACGGCTCGGTCGCCGTCGGCTCCACCGAGAGCGTCACCGTCTCGAACGCGGCGAAGCTGGTCGACGTCACCCGCAGCTGGGTGCGCAGCGGCTACGACCACGACACGATGGTCAACGACATCGCCGTTCTCACCCTCGCCAAGCCCGTCGCCGGGCCGACCCTGCAGATGGCGACCCCGGCGGACACCGCGCTGTACGCGCCCGGCACCAAGGGCACGGTCTACGGCTGGGGCCTCACCGGCTCCGACGGCCGGACCGCGAAGATCTCGCCCGACCTGCGCAAGGTCGAGCTGCCGATCCAGTCCGACACCGACTGCACCGAGAACTTCAACGACGTCCTCGGCGGCGGGTTCCAGCCCGGCAAGATGATCTGCACCGGTCCGCTCGCGACCGGCAACGACGCCACCGCCAAGACCACCTGCCCCGGCGACTCCGGCGGCCCGCTGGTCGTGAACAACCGCATCGTCGGCGTCGTCTCCTGGGGTGTCGCCAGTCCCACCCGCAGCAAGGTGTGCAACGTCGCCGGCACCTTCGAGGTCTTCACCAAGGTCTCCACCTACCAGCCCCCGACCTGGCCGCGCGTCGACGACACCGACTTCACCCGGGACGGCCGGGCGGACCTCTTCCTGCGCACCGCCGTCGGCGGCAAGGGCTACGTCAAGCCCTCGACCGGCAGCACCTTCGGCGCGTCCGTCTCCCAGGCCGGCTCCTGGGCCACCTGGGACCACATCGTCCAGACCGATCTGGACCGCGACGGCTACGAGGACTACCTGGTGCGCCGCAAGTCCGACGGCGCCCTGTACTGGCGCCACCGGACCTCGGCGAGCGCGACCTACGTCAACACCAAGGTCTACAGCGGCTGGAAGACCCGGAAGTTCATCGTCGCCCCCGGTGACGTGACAGGCGACGGCCGGCCCGACGTGCTGTCCACCACCTCCGCCGGCACGCTCTACCTGCTCCCCGGTCTCGGCAACGGGAAGTTCGGCGCGCAGCAGACGGTAGGCAAGGGCTACCAGGCGTTCACCGCGCTCGTGGGCAAGGGCGACTTCACCGGGGACGGCAAGGCCGACCTCGTCGCCCGCGGCACCTCAGGGACGCTCCACCTGCTGCGCGGCACCGGCGACGCCAAGGCCCCGTTCCTGGTCGGCGTGGCGCTCAAGCGCTCCGGCGCCAACCTGAACGAGTTCGCGAGCCCCGGCGACGTCACCGGCGACGGCCGGGCCGACCTGGTCGCCCGGACGCCCGCGGGGAGCCTCTACCTGTACCCCTCCGCCGGGTCGGTGCCGAGCGAGACCTTCGCCACAAGCACCAAGATCAGCGGCAGCTACAAGGGATACGACATCTTCAGCTGAAATCGCAGGTGAGGACCCGTTCGCGGGTCTTCGTCCGGGTTGCACCGCGCCCACCGCCGCCGGCGGTGGG
>NZ_JBHWZH010000293.1:0-1863 GCF_042728285.1 Streptomyces sp. NPDC060194
GCCCCGCGGATCTCTCCGCGGGCCCGCCCCTTCGTACGTCCGGTGCGCGACCTCAGTCGTGCGCCTTCTTCGGGCGCCAGACCACCAGCGCACCCCCGTGCTGGACGTCCTCGTAGCGGACGAGGTCGCGCCGGTAGGAGGCGTGGACCGCCGCCTCGCGCTGGGACATCGCCGCCGCGGCCGACTCGACCACGCTACTCAGCTCGGCCACCCGTGCCTGGAGCGCCGCGACCTGGTTCTCCAGCTCGATGATGCGCTTGATGCCGGCCAGGTTGATTCCCTCGGACTGCGACAGCGCCTGGACCTGCCGCAGAAGCTCGATGTCGCGCGCCGAGTAGCGGCGGCCGCGCCCCGGCGTGCGGTCGGGGGAGACCAGCCCGAGCCGGTCGTACTGGCGCAGGGTCTGCGGGTGCAGCCCGCTGAGCTGCGCCGCCACCGAGATGACGTACACCGGGGTGTCGTCGGTCAGTTGGTACGGGTTGCGGCGGCGGCCGCCGCGTCCATCCGTTCCGGCCATCTCATCAGGCTCCCTTCGCGGCCTTGAACAACTCCGCGCGCGGGTCGTCGTCCGCGGTCGCCGCGCGGTACGCCTCCAGCGCTTCCGTCGCCGGTTCCGACAGCTCGGCCGGAACCCGCACCTCGACGGTGACCAGCAGGTCGCCGCGGGTGCCGTCCTTGCGCACGGCCCCCTTGCCGCGGGCGCGCATGGTGCGGCCGTTGGGGGTGCCGGGCGGCAGCTTGAGGGTGACGGGCGCACCGCCGAGGGTGGGGACCCTCACCTCGGCCCCGAGCGCCGCCTCGGTGAACGAGACCGGCACGGTGACGGTGAGGTTGTCGTCCTTGCGCCCGAAGACCGGGTGGGGGTCGACGTGCACGACGACGTACAGGTCGCCGTGGGGGCCGCCGCGCTCGCCGGGCGCGCCCTTGCCGCGGAGCCGGATGCGCTGCGCGTCGGAGACCCCGGCCGGGATCCTGACCTGCATGGTCCGCGAGGAGCGGGCGCGCCCGCTGCCCTTGCAGACGTCGCAGGGGTCCTGGGCGATCAGCCCGCGGCCGCGGCAGTCGGCGCAGGGGTCGGTGAGCGAGAAGCCGCCACCGCCGCCGCGCGAGACCTGGCCGGTGCCGAGGCAGGTGGGGCACACCCGGGGGTTGCCGTTCTTGTCGCCGGTGCCGGAGCACGCCTTGCAGGCGGCCTGGCTGGACATCCGCAGCGGGACCGTCGCGCCCTCGATGGCCTCGGTGAAGCTGAGGGTGACCTCGGACTCGATGTCCTGCCCGCGGCGCGGCTGGGTGCGCGGCCCGGTGGTGGTGCCGCCGCGGTTGAAGAGGCCGCCGAAGACGTCCCCTATGCCGCCGCCGAAGCCGCCTGCGCCGCCCGTCCCGCCCTGGGCGCCGCCGAAGAGGTCGCCGAGGTCGAAGTTGAACGAGCCGGTGCCGCCGGGGCCGGGGCCGCGCAGGCCGCCGTTGCCGAACAGGGCGCGGGCCTCGTCGTACTCCTTGCGCTTCTTGGGGTCGCCGAGGACGTCGTTCGCCTCGGAGACCTCCTTGAAGCGGGTCTCGGCGCCGGCGTCGCCCTTGTTGGCGTCGGGGTGGAACTCGCGGGCGAGCTTCCGGTACGCCTTCTTGATCTCGGCCTCGGTCGCGTCCTTGGGGACGCCGAGGACCTTGTAGTAGTCCTTCTCGACGAAGTCCTTCGTGCTCATCCTCGACGTCCCTCCTTCCGGACCGGGTCCGTGTCCGCCGCTACCGGGAGGGGTGGGGGGCCCCCGGGCCGGCCCCCCCACGGGGGGGGGGGGGGCCACGGCAACCCCCCACCCCGGCCACCACAACACCGCCGGGGTGGAGGGTGGTTTAAAAAAAAAA
>NZ_JBHWZH010000294.1:0-1763 GCF_042728285.1 Streptomyces sp. NPDC060194
CCACGGCTTTCGCCGCCGTTTACCGCGCGCACGCCACCACCCCCCGCTCAAGACGGGGCACCGACCCCGCCGCTGACCGCCCGGCCGCCGCACGACGACGAGCTCCCGCAGGAGGACGACGAACCGCACGAGGACGACGAACCGCAGGACGACGACGAACCGCTGGACGATCCGTCGCCCCCGCCGGCCCACCCGCCCGACCTCCGGCTCCGCGCCGGCCGCGAGGACCGCCGCGACGAACCCGCGATCAGGGTGATCGCCAGCATGACCCCCAGCCCCACCACCCCGAAGACGACCGCGACCTCTACTCCGCTCAATGACGCCAACATGGCGTCCCCCCTTCTCCCGTCACCCCGGGCCGCCTGTCGCGCCCGAGGTGACGGGGTGATGCCCGACCCGGCCCACCCCCCAATCCGGAGTTGAGCAACTCCAGAGCTTCGACGCCGGCGGGTGCGCGCGACCCCAGCCCGGATGACCGCGCGGTGCGGGATCGGCCAGGATGGAACGCGGACGCGACGCGCACCCGAGTGAGGACGGTGGAGACATGGGCGGCAGGCCGCTGCTGAACCGCAGGCTGGACGGGCTCGGAACGACGATCTTCGCGGAGATGTCGGCGCTCGCGACGGCGACCGGCGCGATCAACCTGGGACAGGGCTTCCCGGACACCGACGGCCCGGAGGCCGTCCGCGAGGCCGCCGTCCGCGCGCTGCGCGACGGCCGGGGCAACCAGTACCCGCCGGGCCCGGGCGTCCCGGAGCTGCGCACCGCGATCGCCGAGCACCAGCAGCGCTTCTACGGCCTCACCGTCGACCCGGACACCGAGGTCCTGGTGACCGTCGGCG
Organism: Streptomyces sp. NPDC060194; assembly: GCF_042728285.1. NCBI lineage: Bacteria > Bacillati > Actinomycetota > Actinomycetes > Kitasatosporales > Streptomycetaceae > Streptomyces > Streptomyces sp. NPDC060194. Next base: position 843 of record NZ_JBHWZH010000294.1, read on the forward strand.
CCACCGAGGCCGTCGCCGCCGCGCTGCTCGCCCTGGTCGAGCCCGGCGACGAGGTCGTCGCGCTGGAGCCCTACTACGACTCCTACGCGGCCTGTATAGCCATGGCCGGCGGCACCCGGGTCCCCGTCACGCTCCGCGCCGACCCCGCCTCCGCCACCTTCCGGCTCGACCTCGACGAACTCCGCGCCGCCGTCACCCCGCGCACCCGGCTGCTCCTGGTGAACACCCCGCACAACCCCACCGGCACCGTCCTGACCCGCGAGGAGCTGGCCGCAATCGCCGAGCTCGCCGTCGAACGGGACCTCCTCGTCGTCACCGACGAGGTCTACGAGCACCTCGTGTTCGACGACGCCGAGCACCACCCCCTCGCCGGCTTCCCCGGCATGCGCGAGCGGACGCTCACCGTCTCCAGCGCCGGCAAGACGTTCTCGTTCACCGGCTGGAAGGTCGGGTGGGCCACCGGGCGCCCGGAGCTGATCGCCGCCGTCCGCACCGCCAAGCAGTACCTCACGTACGTGGGCTCCGGCCCGTTCCAGTACGCCGCCGCGGAGGCGCTGCGGCTGCCCGACTCCTACTTCGACGGGCTGCGCGCCGACCTCACCGCCAAGCGCGACCTGCTCTCCGCAGGCCTCGCCGACGCCGGCTTCACCGTCTACCGCCCCCGGGGCACCTACTTCGTGACGGCCGACATCCGCCCCCTCGGCTTCGACGACGGCTTCGCCTTCTGCCGCGCCCTCCCCGAACGCGCCGGCGTCGTCGCCATCCCCCACGCCGTCTTCTACGACCACCGCGAGACCGGCGCCCCCTACGTCCGCTTCGCCTTCTGCAAGCGGGACGAGGTGCTCCGGGAGGCCGCCGGCCGCCTGCGCAAGCTGGGCTGAGCACCGGACGCGCGCCGCGGGACGCGCGAGGGCCCGGCGC
>NZ_JBHWZH010000295.1:0-1726 GCF_042728285.1 Streptomyces sp. NPDC060194
GTCCGTCGCCACGCGCCCGCGTCGCCGGTGATCACGTCCGCGGCGAAACCGGGGGCCCGGGCGTGGCCGCGGCGCCTCAGGCGATCGCGTCCGACCCCTTCACCGCCGCGCCCGCCGCCTTCGCCGCGGTGCGGACCGCCTCGGCGACCGCGCCGGCGACCTTGTCGTTGAAGACGCTGGGGATGATGTAGTTCGGGTTGAGCTCGTCGTCGGTGACCACGTCGGCCAGCGCGGCCGCGGCGGCCAGCATCATGTCCGTGTTGACCGTGTGGGACTGCGCGTCCAGGAGGCCGCGGAAGACGCCGGGGAAGACCAGCACGTTGTTGATCTGGTTGGGGAAGTCCGAGCGGCCGGTGGCGACCACGGAGGCCGTCTGGCGGGCGATCGCGGGCTCCACCTCGGGGTCGGGGTTGGCGAGCGCGAAGACGATCGAGCCCTCGGCCATGGTGGCCACGTCGTCGCCGTCGAGGACGTTGGGCGCGGAGACCCCGATGAACACGTCGGCGCCGGCCACGGCCTGCTTGAGGGTGCCGGTGACGCCCTCGGGGTTGGTGTTGTCGGCGATCCAGCACAGCGGCGAGTCGGGGTCGGCCGCGCGCAGGTCCTCGCGCTGGGAGTGGACGACGCCGTGGATGTCGGCGACCACCGCGTGCTTCACGCCGGCGGCGATGAGCAGCTTCAGGATGGCCGTGCCGGCCGCGCCCGCCCCGGACATGACGACCCGGACGTCGCCGATCGCCTTGCCCACCACCCGCAGGGCGTTGGTCAGGGCGGCGAGGACGACGATCGCGGTGCCGTGCTGGTCGTCGTGGAAGACGGGGATGTCGAGGGCCTCGCGCAGCCGGGCCTCGATCTCGAAGCAGCGGGGCGCGGAGATGTCCTCCAGGTTGATGCCGGCGAACCCGGGGGCGATCGCCTTGACGATCGCGACGATCTCGTCGGTGTCCTGGGTGTCCAGGCAGAGCGGCCAGGCGTCGATGCCGGCGAACCGCTTGAACAGGGCCGCCTTGCCCTCCATGACCGGCAGCGCGGCCTTCGGGCCGATGTTGCCGAGGCCGAGGACGGCGGAGCCGTCGGTGACGACCGCGACGGAGTTGCGCTTGATGGTGAGGCGGCGGGCGTCCTCGGGGTGCTCGGCGATCTGCATGCAGACCCGGGCGACGCCGGGGGTGTAGATCATCGAGAGGTCGTCGCGGTTGCGGATGGGGTGCTTGGACGCCATCTCGATCTTGCCGCCGAGGTGCATCAGGAACGTGCGGTCGGAGACCTTGCCGATCGTGACGTCCTCGACGCCGCGCAGCTTCTCGACGATCTCGTCGGCGTGCGCGGTGGAGGACGCGGCGATCGTGACGTCGATCCGGAGCTTCTCGTGGCCCGAGGCGGTGACGTCGAGGCCGGTCACCGAGCCGCCGGAGGACTCCACGGCGGTGGTGAGCTGCGAGACCGCGGTGCCGCCGGCGGGCACCTCCAGACGGACCGTCATCGAGTACGAGACGCTGGGCGCCGTTGCCATGCCGTGTTCCTCTTTCGCTCTACTTCCGCGGCGCCCTCTTCGTCGGGGACGCGTGGTCCGATCGTCGCACCTACCGGCGGGTACGGGGTAACCGGTGGTCGATTCCGGAAAAAGACTTCCACGATACGAGAGTGACGGCAAGGGGTGTCCGCTGGCGGAAGCCGCGGGACACGGAAACGCGGACGGGTCCGCACCACCGAGGTGGTGGGGGCC
>NZ_JBHWZH010000296.1:0-1706 GCF_042728285.1 Streptomyces sp. NPDC060194
GACCGGAACAGGGGACCGGTCGCGGCCCCGCGCCGCCCTGCCCGCCCTCTGCGCCACGCAGGTCGTGAGCTGGGGCATCGTCTACTACGCGTTTCCCGTCCTCGATCCGCAGATCACCGCCGCCACGGGGTGGCCGACCGGGGCGACCACCGCGGGGTTCTCGCTCGGTCTGGTCGTCTCCGCCCTTGCCGGGATCCGCGTCGGCCGCATCCTCGACCAGCGCGGCCCGCGCACCGTCATGACCGTCGGCTCCGTGCTCGGCGTGATCAGCCTGCTGATCGTGGCCGCGGCCCCGAACATCCCGGTCTTCATCGCCGGTTGGGCGCTGGCCGGACTCGCGATGGCGGCTACCTTCTACCAGCCCGCCTTCGCCGCCCTCACCCGCTGGTGGGCCCCCGACCACGTCCGCGCCCTGACCGTCGTCACCCTCGCCGGCGGCCTCGCCTCCACCGTCTTCGCACCCCTGACCGCGGCCCTCGCCGACCACCTGTCATGGCGCCACACCTACCTCGTGCTCGCCGCCGTCCTCGCCGCCGCCACCATCCCCGCCCACGCCCTGGCACTGCGCGCACCCTGGCCCGATGCCCCCACCAGCCCGGCCCACAGGGCCGAAGGCGCTGCCGGGGTCAGGCGCAGCCGGCCGTTCCTGCTGCTCGCCGCCGCCTTCACCCTGTCCGGCTTCGCGATGTACGCCGTCGTCGTCGCGCTCGTCCCGCTCCTGTTGGAACGCGGGTACACCACCGGCCAGGCCGCCTGGGCGCTCGGCGTCGGCGGCGCCGGACAGACCCTCGGCCGCACCCTGTACGCCGCCCTCGCCCGCCGCACCACCCCAACGGTCCGTACAACGATCTTGATAGCGCTCGGCGGCCTGACCACCGCTGCCTTCGCCGCCGTTCCCGGCCCGTACGCCCTGCTCATCGCGGTGTCTGTCGCGGCCGGCATGGTCCGCGGCAATCTCACCCTGCTCCAGGCCACCGCCATCACCGACCGCTGGGGCGCAACCCACTACGGTCGCCTCTCCGGCCTTCTCGCAGCACCAGCGACCACCGTCGCAGCCCTCGCGCCGTTCGCCGGCGCCGCGCTGGCCGTGCCCCTCGGCGGCTACGAGCCACTGTTCTTCCTTCTGGCCCTCGTCTCCGTGGCCGCCGCCCTCACCTCGCCCTGGACAGGCACCGTCGCACGCCACTGAGGAACTCTCGGGAGAAACCCAGTCCATGACGGACCCTCAGCAGCTGCTCCCATCCGACCGGTCGGACGCCGACGACGTGGAACAGCACGCCGGTCCGCAGTGCGACGCACAGCCCGGCCCGCCGCGCCGCTCGTGCAGCGGCGCGGTCGCCTCCACCTACCACACCCGCCGCTTCACCCTGGTGCCCTGGCCGAAGGCGCTGCGGGTGCCGACCCCCGACCGACCGCGGCCCGGGCCGGCCGTGGCGCCGGGCACCCCGCCGCCGGCGCCGATCGACCCGGACCTGCCGAGCGCGGACATCCGCATCGGGTACGCACGGTGCTCGACGCTCGGGCAGGAACTCGACTCCCCGCTCGACGCGCTCGCCGAGCACAGCATCCCGAGAGGCAAGATCTTCAGCGAGAAGACCAGCACCCGGGTACGGGTCCGGCCGAAGTTCGAAGAGGCACTGCGGACGGCGCGGGAGATCGAAGCGCACGCCCCCGCCGGAACACGACCGGGGCGGGCCCTCGATCGA
>NZ_JBHWZH010000297.1:0-1620 GCF_042728285.1 Streptomyces sp. NPDC060194
GACCGGGCTCCTCGCGTACCCGGTCCGCGCGGGCCGCACATGTGTGCCAGTCTGTTGCCCGCAACAGACTCACGTTCGGGAGGGGATCGCGGGTGGCCGCGATACAGCTGACACGCACGCACAAGATACTGATCGGCGTCGTCGTCACGGGTGCCGTGATCATCGCCGGGATCGGGTTCGCCGGTTCGTACGCGGCGGTGCGGACGCTCGCGGAGAAGAAGGGGTTCGGGGACTTCTCGCTGGTCTTCCCGATCGGCATCGACGCGGGCATCTGCGTCCTGCTCGCCCTGGACCTGCTGCTGACCTGGATCCGCATCCCCTTCCCGCTGCTGAGGCAGACGGCGTGGCTGCTGACGGCGGCGACGATCGCGTTCAACGGCGCGGCCGCCTGGCCGGACCCGCTGGGCACGGCGATGCACGCGGTGATCCCGGTGCTGTTCGTGATCTCCGTGGAGGCCGCGCGGCACGCGATCGGCCGGATCGCGGACATCACCGCGGACAAGCACATGGAGGGCGTCCGCATCACCCGCTGGCTGCTCTCGCCGCTGCCGACGTTCCTGCTGTGGCGGCGGATGAAGCTGTGGGAGCTGCGCTCCTACGAGCAGGTGATCAAGCTGGAGCAGGAGCGGCTGGTCTACCAGGCGCGGCTGCGCTCCCGCTTCGGGCGCGCCTGGCGCCGCAAGGCGCCCGTGGAGGCCCTGATGCCGCTGCGGCTCGCCCGGTACGGCGTCCCGCTCGCGGAGACGGCCCCGGCGGGGCTCGCGGCGGCGGGGATCGAGCCGTCGGTGCTGCCGCCGGCCGCGCCGTCCGCGACCGTGCACCGGGCGGCGGAGGCGGCGCCCGCGGAGTTGGAGGCGGCCCCCGCACGGGCCGCGGAGGCCGCACGTGTGCCGGACGCCGCAGGCGTGCCGGAGGCCGCCGAGGCGGCGGCCCCGGCGGAGCCGCAGGCCCGTGCCCACCCCGAGCCGGAGGAGCGCCCCGCGCCCGAGGCCGTCCCGCAGCAGCGGCAGGCGGACCCGCAGCCCGAGGAGGTCCCCGCGAACCACGACAGCGCCTGGTTCAAGACCCGCACCCCCGTCCCGCCCCCCTCCGACCCGGCGGCCCCGTACGAGACCCAGCAGTTCCCCGTGATCCAGGTCCCCGCTCCCGCGACCGGCCCGCAGTACGCCAACGGCTCGCCGTACGGGCCGGCGCCGTACGCCCACACGCCCGCGGAGCCCGTCGCGGGGCCGGCGGAGCCCGTCGGGCCCGCCGCCGACCCCGGCGCCCGCGCGCTGGGCGACCGGGCGACCCAGCCCGAGTACGCCCCCGAGCCGCTGCCCGACCCCGTTCCCGAGCGCATCAACGGCCTCCCGGAGGACGTCACCCGCGACGAGGCCTACTACGGCGCCTTCCGGAAGTACGTCAACGAGCGCGGCGAGTACCCGAACGCCCGCCAGTTCGGCATCTACCTCCAGGACCTCTACGGCGTGAAGGGCAAGTCCGGCGGCCCCCTGACGGAGAACACCCTCCGCCCCTACATCCACGCCTTCCGCGGCCGCCACACCGAGGAACTCGACGCCTCACAGGAGTACGCGTAACACCCCGCGCGGACCCATGCGTAAGGGGCGGCCTCTGGGG
>NZ_JBHWZH010000300.1:0-1431 GCF_042728285.1 Streptomyces sp. NPDC060194
GGTGTCAACAGTGGTTGACACCGGCCGGGCGTCGGAGGGAGGCGGGCGTGATGGGGAGGGCTCAGCCGTTCGTCAGCACGATCTTGCCGAAGAGGTCGCCGCCCGCCATCTTCTCGAAGCCCTCGCGGGCGCGGTCCAGCGGCAGCACCTCGTCGATGACCGGGCGGACGCCGGTGGTCGCACAGAAGGCGAGCAGGTCCTCCAGCTCGTCCTTGGAGCCCATCGTCGAGCCGACGACCTTCAGCTCCAGGAAGAAGATCCGGGTCAGCTCGGCGGCCGGCGGGTTGGGCCCGCTCGTCGCGCCCGAGATCACCAGCGTGCCGCCGGGGCGCAGCGACTTCACCGAGTGCGACCACGTCGCCGCGCCGACCGTCTCGATCACCGCGTCCACCCGCTCCGGCAGCCGCGCGCCGGGCTCCACGGCCTCCAGCGCGCCGAGCTCCACCGCCCGCTCGCGCTTCTTCGCGTCCCGCGACGTCGCGTACATCCGCAGGCCGGCGGCCTTGCCGAGCACGATCGCCGCGGTCGCCACGCCACCGCCGGCGCCCTGCACGAGCACCGCGTCCCCGGGGCGCACGCCCGCGTTCGTGAACAGCATCCGGTACGCCGTCAGCCACGCCGTCGGCAGGCACGCGGCCTCCGCGAAGCTCAGCTCCTTCGGCTTGCGCAGCACGTTCCACTCCGGCACGCTCACCTGCTCCGCGAACGTGCCCTGGTACTTCTCCGTCAGCAGCGACCGCCGTTCCTTCGGGCCGACGCCGTGCCCCGTCTCCCCGATCACGGAGTGCAGCACCACCTCGTTCCCGTCCTGGTCGACCCCCGCGGCGTCGCACCCCAGGATCATCGGGAACGACTCCTCCGTGATCCCGACCCCCCTCAGCGACCACAGGTCGTGGTGGTTCAACGACGCGGCACGGACGTCAACGGTCGTCCAACCCGGCCGCTCGACCGGGGCAGGACGCTCCCCCAGCTCGAGTCCGTTCAGGGGCTGGTCGCGATCGATACGGGATGCGTAGGCGGCGAACATGATCCTGAGCGTAGGGGCGGTTGCGCCCCGGCGGAACAGGGTCGGGGTGTGACGCGCGGCGCGCCGGGAGATCCGGCGCGAGGCGCGCGTAGACGCGGCGCGAGGCGCGTGATGACTCCACGCGAGCCGCACGACGACTCCACGCGAGCCGGCCGACGACTCCACGCGAGCCGGCAAAAAACTCAGCCCGGCCGGCGTTTGAGGCCGCGCGGGCGCAGCCCGTGCATCCGGGGCGAAGCCCCGCGGAGACACTCGGCGGGGGCGGCGCGAAGTCTCCGCGCGGGTCCCGCACAAAGTCTCGGCGCGAGCCGGCAAAAAACTCAGCCCGGCCGGCGCCTGTGGCCGCGCGGGCGCAGCCCGTGCATCCGGGGCGAAGCCCCGAAACCACTCGGCGCAAGCCGCAC
>NZ_JBHWZH010000301.1:0-1374 GCF_042728285.1 Streptomyces sp. NPDC060194
GTCGGCATCGGCGTCGTCGTCCGCGTCGGCCTCGGCCTCGGCCTCGGCGAGCGCCTCCGCGGCCGCCTCCTCGCCGAGCAGCGCGTCCCCGTCGGCCTCGAAGGCGCCGGAGGCGAGCGCGTCCGCCGCGACGCCGTCGTCCGCCGCGCCCCCGCCGGCCGACGCGCCGGCCGCGGAGGCCGCCCCGGCGGGGCCGACGCTGAACCCGGGGTCCCAGGGCCCCGAGGTGGTCGAGCTGCAGCGGCGGCTCTGGCAGCTGGGCGCGTACCGCGGGCGGGCCGACGGCGACTACGACGAGGGCGTCGAGATGTCGGTCGTCTTCTTCCAAATGAACCGCGGGATCACCGCGGACCCCTCCGGGGTGTACGGACCCGAGACGCGGCGGGTGCTGGAGGAGCTGACGCAGGAGCCGTCGGGCGACCCGGACGGGGACTCCGGCGGGGATCGCGACCGTGGACGGGGCGACCGCTGACGGTTGCGCGGGGCGGGCCGCGGTGACGGGTTCGCGGGGCGGGTTCGCCTTTGCGCCCCCACTTTTGTACTCTGATGAAACAAAGTGGCCCCGCCCGCACTCCCTGACCGGCGGGCGGGACCGCTCTGTCCTCGTTCGCGCCCGCTCGGGCGCGCCTCTCGCGCCCCGGGCCCCCTTCACTGGTTTCGGAGTTCGCCGATGTCGGAGACCACCGCCCGCACGCTGACCGGCAGCGCCCTCCTGCTCGACATGGACGGCACCCTGGTCAACTCCGACGCCGCGGTGGAGCGCATCTGGACGGGCTGGGCCGTCGCCCAGGGCCTCGACCCGGCGGCGGTGCTGAAGGTCGTCCACGGCCGTCAGGGCTACGCCACCATGGCCGCGCTGCTGCCGGAGCGGCCGATGGAGCAGAACTACGCGGAGAACCGCGAGATGCTCGCCGCCGAGACCGCCGACACCGAGGGCGTCGTGCCGATCCCGGGCGCGCCCGCGTTCCTCGCCGCGCTCGCCACACTGCCGCACGCGCTGGTGACCTCCGCGGACCTCGCGCTCGCCACCGCGCGGATGACCGCCGCCGCGCTGCCGATGCCGGTCGCCCGGGTCACCGCGGAGAGCGTCGGCGAGAGCAAGCCGCACCCGGAGGGCTTCCTGAAGGGCGCCGCCGAATTGGGCTTCGAGCCGGCCGAGTGCATCGCGTTCGAGGACTCGGAGGCGGGGATCGCGGCGGCGAAGGCGGCGGGGATGCAGGTCGTGGGGGTCGGGCCGCGGGCGGCCGCGCTGGCCCCGACGGCGCACGTCGCCGACCTGACCGGGCTTCGCGTCGAGGCGCTGGCGGACGGGCGGATCCGGCTGCACGTGGCCGGCTGAGTTCCGGCGTACGAGGAGGGCGGCCCGTTCCGGGC
>NZ_JBHWZH010000302.1:0-1275 GCF_042728285.1 Streptomyces sp. NPDC060194
TGGCCCCCCTTCTCCCGAAGTTACGGGGGCATTTTGCCGAGTTCCTTAACCATAGTTCACCCGAACGCCTCGGTATTCTCTACCTGACCACCTGAGTCGGTTTAGGGTACGGGCCGCCATGAAACTCGCTAGAGGCTTTTCTCGACAGCATAGGATCATCCACTTCACCACAATCGGCTCGGCATCAGGTCTCACCCTGCATGTGCGACGGATTTACCTATCGCACGGGCTACACCCTTACCCCGGGACAACCACCGCCCGGGATGGACTACCTTCCTGCGTCACCCCATCACTCACCTACTAACCGCTTGGGCCGGCGGCTCCACCACTTTCCATTCCCCGAAGGGTCCGGAACGGCTTCACGGCCTTAGCATCACGATGCTCGATGTTTGACGCTTCACAGCGGGTACCGGAATATCAACCGGTTATCCATCGACTACGCCTGTCGGCCTCGCCTTAGGTCCCGACTTACCCTGGGCAGATCAGCTTGACCCAGGAACCCTTAGTCAATCGGCGCACACGTTTCCCACGTGTGTATCGCTACTCATGCCTGCATTCTCACTCGTGAACCGTCCACCACTGCCTTCCGGCGCGGCTTCACCCGGCACACGACGCTCCCCTACCCATCACAGCGGGCGTTGGCCCTCATGCTGCAATGACACGACTTCGGCGGTACGCTTGAGCCCCGCTACATTGTCGGCGCGGAATCACTTGACCAGTGAGCTATTACGCACTCTTTCAAGGGTGGCTGCTTCTAAGCCAACCTCCTGGTTGTCTCTGCGACTCCACATCCTTTCCCACTTAGCGTACGCTTAGGGGCCTTAGTCGATGCTCTGGGCTGTTTCCCTCTCGACCATGGAGCTTATCCCCCACAGTCTCACTGCCGCGCTCTCACTTACCGGCATTCGGAGTTTGGCTAAGGTCAGTAACCCGGTAGGGCCCATCGCCTATCCAGTGCTCTACCTCCGGCAAGAAACACACGACGCTGCACCTAAATGCATTTCGGGGAGAACCAGCTATCACGGAGTTTGATTGGCCTTTCACCCCTAACCACAGGTCATCCCCCAGGTTTTCAACCCTGGTGGGTTCGGTCCTCCACGACCTCTTACAGCCGCTTCAACCTGCCCATGGCTAGATCACTCCGCTTCGGGTCTAGAGCGTGCAACTACGGTCGCCCTGTTCGGACTCGCTTTCGCTACGGCTTCCCCACACGGGTTAACCTCGCTACACACCGCTAACTCGCAGGCTCATTCTTCAAAAGGCACGCAGTCACGA
>NZ_JBHWZH010000303.1:0-1246 GCF_042728285.1 Streptomyces sp. NPDC060194
TCTCCGGTGCCGCCCCGCGCGCGACGGACGAGGGCGCGCCTAGCGCTTGTGCTGCGCGTCGGCGATGGTGACCTCGACCCGCTGGAACTCCTTGAGCTCGCTGTAGCCCGTGGTGGCCATCGAGCGGCGGAGCGCGCCGAAGAAGTTCATCGAGCCGTCGGGGCGCTGCGAGGGACCGCTGAGGATCTCCTCGGTGGTGCCGACGGTCCCCAGGTCGACCTTCTTGCCGCGCGGCACGTCCTCGTGGACGGCCTCCATGCCCCAGTGGTGGCCCTTGCCGGGCGCGTCGGTGGCCCGCGCGAGGGGCGAGCCGATCATGACCGCGTCCGCGCCGCAGGCGATCGCCTTGGGCAGGTCGCCGGACCAGCCGACGCCGCCGTCCGCGATGACGTGCACGTAGCGGCCGCCGGACTCGTCCATGTAGTCGCGCCGGGCGGCGGCGACGTCGGCGACGGCGGTCGCCATCGGCACCTGGATGCCCAGGACGTTGCGCGTGGTGTGCGCGGCGCCGCCGCCGAAGCCCACCAGGACGCCGGCCGCGCCGGTGCGCATCAGGTGCAGCGCCGCGGTGTACGTGGCGCAGCCGCCGACGATCACCGGGACGTCGAGCTCGTAGATGAACTGCTTGAGGTTGAGCGGCTCGGCGGCGCCGGAGACGTGCTCGGCGGAGACCGTGGTGCCGCGGATGACGAAGAGGTCGACGCCGGCGTCGACGACGGCCTTGGACAGCTCGGCGGTGCGCTGCGGGGAGAGCGCGGCGGCGGTGACGACGCCGGAGTCGCGCACCTCCTTGATGCGCTTGCCGATCAGGTCGGGCCGGATCGGGGCCGCGTAGATCTCCTGGAGCCGCTTCGTGGCGAGCTCGGGGTCGAGGCCCGCGATCTCGTCGAGCAGCGGCTGCGGGTCCTCGTAGCGGGTCCACAGGCCCTCGAGGTTCAGGACGCCGAGGCCGCCCATCCGGCCGATGCGGATCGCGGTCTCCGGGGAGACGACCGAGTCCATCGGCGCCGCCAGGAAGGGGAGATCGAACCGGTAGGCGTCGATCTGCCAGGCGATCGAGACCTCCTTCGGGTCCCGGGTGCGCCGGCTCGGCACGATGGCGATGTCGTCGAACGCGTACGCCCTGCGGCCGCGCTTGCCGCGCCCGATCTCGATCTCAGTCACGTTGTGTGGCCTTTCCCTCTTGGTCTGCGCGTACCAGTATCCCCGACCCGCGCCGCGGAGCCCGCAGGACGTGGTCCTGCGC
>NZ_JBHWZH010000304.1:0-1138 GCF_042728285.1 Streptomyces sp. NPDC060194
TCGGACTCGCTTTCGCTACGGCTTCCCCACACGGGTTAACCTCGCTACACACCGCTAACTCGCAGGCTCATTCTTCAAAAGGCACGCAGTCACGAGAACACAGCAAGCTGTGCTCCGACGCTCCCACGGCTTGTAGGCACACGGTTTCAGGTACTATTTCACTCCGCTCCCGCGGTACTTTTCACCATTCCCTCACGGTACTATCCGCTATCGGTCACCAGGGAATATTTAGGCTTAACGGGTGGTCCCGCCAGATTCACACGGGATTTCTCGGGCCCCGTGCTACTTGGGTGTCTCTCAAACGAGCCGATGACGTTTCAGCTACGGGGGTCTTACCCTCTACGCCGGACCTTTCGCATGTCCTTCGCCTACATCACCGGTTTCTGACTCGTCCTGTCGCCGGCAGACGACAGAAGAGAGATCCCACAACCCCGCATGCGCAACCCCTGCCGGGTCTCACACGCATACGGTTTGGCCTCGTCCGGTTTCGCTCGCCACTACTCCCGGAATCACGGTTGTTTTCTCTTCCTGCGGGTACTGAGATGTTTCACTTCCCCGCGTTCCCTCCACGCACCCTATGTGTTCAGATGCGGGTGACAGCCCATGACGACTGCCGGGTTTCCCCATTCGGAAACCCCCGGATCACAGCCTGGTTGACGGCTCCCCGGGGACTATCGTGGCCTCCCACGTCCTTCATCGGTTCCTGGTGCCAAGGCATCCACCGTGCGCCCTTAAAAACTTGGCCTACAGATGCTCGCGTCCACTGTGCAGTTCTCAAACAACGACCAACCACCCACCACCCCACACCATGCGGCGTGAGTTCACTGGGGCCGGCAACCGAAAGCACGTTTCCGTACCTTCAGATACCCAACAGCGTGCCCGACCCGATCCCTGTCCGGCCTGCGTTCCACGCTCCGAGGAGCAGTACTAGCAGCCATGAAAGATCGTGCCGAGTAGTCAACGTTCCACCCATGAGCAACCAGTGCGAGACGTTCGCTCACAATCTGGCCTCTGGACTCCCGGGCGAACCCGTGAGCCTAGACGTGCTCCTTAGAAAGGAGGTGATCCAGCCGCACCTTCCGGTACGGCTACCTTGTTACGACTTCGTCCCAATCGCCAGTCCCACCTTCGACAGCTC
>NZ_JBHWZH010000306.1:0-1071 GCF_042728285.1 Streptomyces sp. NPDC060194
GCGTGTCTGGGGGGCGGTTTTTTGGTTAAAACCGCCCGGCCCGCCCCCCCCGCCCCCCGCGCCGGGCCCCCCCCGGCGGCGGGGTCCCCTCCGCCACCGTCCCTCACCTGGGTCGTCCCGCGGCGCGAAGCGCTGCGAACCGTCCTAGCGTGAGCGAAAAGGGGCGGCCTCCCGCCGCTCCCCCCCCCACCGAAGGGACGGACGGCGATGACCGACACCGCACCCAAGCCCGGCGTACCGGGACGCGACCAGAGCAACGGCGGCGGCCGCCCGGCCACCAGCGCGACCGCGTCGAGCCCCCGCGGCTCCTCCGGCAACGGCCGCCGCGAACCCGTCGGCGCCCCCGAGGACCGCGGCCGCACCACCATCGCGGACGGGGTGGTCGAGAAGATCGCCGGGCTCGCCGCCCGCGACGTGCCGGGCGTCCACGCCCTCGGCAGCGGCGTCTCGCGCACCTTCGGCGCGGTCCGCGACCGGGTGCCCGGCGGCAGCGCCAAGTCGGTCACCCGCGGCGTCAAGGCCGAGGTCGGCGAGGTCCAGGCGGCCGTCGACCTGGAGATCGTCGTCGACTACGGCGAGTCGATCGCCGACGTCGCCCGCGCCGTGCGGCAGAACGTCGTCGACGCCGTCGAGCGGATGGCCGGCCTGGAAGTGGTCGAGGTGAACATCGCCGTCAGCGACGTGAAGCTGCCGGACGAGGAGGACGACGAGCCCGAGTCCCGGATCCAGTGACCGGCGCCCCCCGCCGGCGGCCCCCGGGCCCCGGCGCCCCCTCCCGCACCCCGACGCAGCGAAGGATCCCCTCATGAGCATCGCCCTCGTCGGCCTCCTGGCCGGAATGGGGCTCGGCTTCGCCGCCTACTTCGGCGGTTTCGGAGCCTTCCTGCTGGTCGCCGCCCTCGGCGCGATCGGCTACCTGGTCGGCCGGTACGTCGACGGCGACCTGGACCCGGGCGACCTGTTCCGCTCCCGCGACGGCCGCCGCCGGTGACCCGGACGCCGAGCCGGGGGGCGCCCGCCGAGCGCGGGGCGACCCCCCACGCGGACCGGGTGGTCGGGAAGATAGCCGCC
>NZ_JBHWZH010000307.1:0-1067 GCF_042728285.1 Streptomyces sp. NPDC060194
ACCCGGAAGCTAAGCCTCACAGCGCCGATGGTACTGCAGGGGGGACCCTGTGGGAGAGTAGGACGCCGCCGAACTCCATTTAGCCTCAACCCCCGATTTCACTCGGGGGTTGAGGCTTTTTTGCGTGCTGTTCACGTTCGCCGACCAGGGTCTGGGACATGGCGACTCTTCCTGTTCTCAAAGCCGCCGGCATCGGCCCCGGACACGAGGTGATCGTGCCGGCTTTCGGCAATGTCGAGGTGGCCGAGGCCGTCGTGCTGGCCGGTGCCGTACCGGTCTTCGCTGACGTGGACCCCGAGACGTACTGCCTGACCGCCAACACCGTGGCTGCGGTGGCCGGTGAGCGGACCGCGGCCGTGGTCGCGGTGCGGCGGTTCGGGTACCCGGTCGAGCGCGCGGGACTGCGGGGGCTCGGTGAGCGGTTGGGCATCCAGGTCTTCCTCCACGAGGACCTCGAAGGGGACGGCTTGATGAACGAGCCCTCCGCGCATGTGGAGCGGCGGCGGGCGTACGCCGGCCGCCTGCGCGAGCGGCTGCAGGGCGTCGGTGTTCCGGCGGGGGTGGCCGGGCACGACTACCGGCAGTTCGTCGTGCGGGTGCCGGGGAACGGCCGACCGGACCGGGACGCGTTCGTGCGGGCCCTGCGCGGCAGGGGCGTGGAGTGCCGGGCGCCGGTGAGGACCCCGCTGCATCGCATGCCGGGGTTCCGCAGGGACGTGCTGCTGCCGGAGACGGAGCGGGCGGCGGAGGAGACCGTGGCCCTTCCGCTCGGGAACGTGCCGACGCGCCGCCACCTCGAGCGCGTCGCCGCGGCCTGCAACGCGCTCGGCGGGCTGGCCCAGCCCGCCTTCTGACGTCCCCTCGGCCGTCGGCCGTCGTCCCGGGTGGCGTGGTCACGAACAGCCTCCGGGACGGGGTATGATCGTGTTGTTGCCGAGCGGGAGACCGCGAAGCTCGACAGGCCCCTATAGCTCAGTCGGTAGAGCGTCTCCATGGTAAGGAGAAGGTCAACGGTTCGATTCCGTTTGGGGGCCCCATCTACGAAAGCCTCCGCCCTCTGAGGGCGG
>NZ_JBHWZH010000308.1:0-1017 GCF_042728285.1 Streptomyces sp. NPDC060194
TCAGGTGGTCAGGTAGAGAATACCGAGGCGTTCGGGTGAACTATGGTTAAGGAACTCGGCAAAATGCCCCCGTAACTTCGGGAGAAGGGGGGCCAAAACCGGTGATGACATTTACTGTCTGAGCTGGGGTTGGCCGCAGAGACCAGCGAGAAGCGACTGTTTACTAAAAACACAGGTCCGTGCGAAGCCGTAAGGCGATGTATACGGACTGACGCCTGCCCGGTGCTGGAACGTTAAGGGGACCGGTTAGCTGCATTTCGGTGCGGCGAAGCTGAGAACTTAAGCGCCAGTAAACGGCGGTGGTAACTATAACCATCCTAAGGTAGCGAAATTCCTTGTCGGGTAAGTTCCGACCTGCACGAATGGCGTAACGACTTCTCGACTGTCTCAACCATAGGCCCGGTGAAATTGCACTACGAGTAAAGATGCTCGTTTCGCGCAGAAGGACGGAAAGACCCCGGGACCTTTACTACAGTTTGATATTGGTGTTCGGTTCGGCTTGTGTAGGATAGGTGGGAGACTGTGAAGCGGCCACGCCAGTGGTTGTGGAGTCGTCGTTGAAATACCACTCTGGTCGTGCTGGATGTCTAACCTCGGTCCGTGATCCGGATCAGGGACAGTGTCTGATGGGTAGTTTAACTGGGGCGGTTGCCTCCTAAAGAGTAACGGAGGCGCCCAAAGGTTCCCTCAGCCTGGTTGGTAATCAGGTGTTGAGTGTAAGTGCACAAGGGAGCTTGACTGTGAGACCGACGGGTCGAGCAGGGACGAAAGTCGGGACTAGTGATCCGGCAGTGGCTTGTGGAAGCGCTGTCGCTCAACGGATAAAAGGTACCCCGGGGATAACAGGCTGATCTTCCCCAAGAGTCCATATCGACGGGATGGTTTGGCACCTCGATGTCGGCTCGTCGCATCCTGGGGCTGGAGTCGGTCCCAAGGGTTGGGCTGTTCGCCCATTAAAGCGGTACGCGAGCTGGGTTTAGAACGTCGTGAGACAGTTCGGTCCCTATCCTCTGTGCG